>SXOW01000208.1 GCA_005778315.1 Acidobacteriota bacterium | reverse complement strand
GTGCGGCCGGCGGCGGTGCCGGTGGCGCCTCTGGCGGCGGGTTGTCCGCGCAGGCGGCAGCGCCGAGACCGAGCATCACGCTCAGGCCGACGGCGAGAAAATTACGGTATCGGGACCTCATAATGCGGCGTCTCCTCTGTCAGCGCTCCAGACCGGGTTCAGACTGTCCAATATCCCCCAGCACAGCGCCCGTTGGACCAGAAGTGCAAAGCTTACAAACTAAGGGCGAAATCTGTCAATTGACGGCTTCTTCTACTACGTCTTGACCCGCGCCTGTTTGGTCGCGGGCCTCAATCCCATTCTTCGTCGCCCCCGTCGTCATCTGCGGGCTCATCGAGATCTGCGGGCTCATCGAGCGACTCTGCATCGTCGGCTCGAACGAGGACCAGCGGCGAGATCGCTGCCACGCGCAGATTAGCGCCGCAGTCGGCACAACTCAGCAGGTCGTTACGATCGACGTCGAATTCGTCGACGTCCGCATCCGCGTCGCATTCCGAGCACACCGCCACGTTGCGCAACCTCCATGCGACCCGGCGCTGGCAGGTCGCCACCCCGGTCGCCTATGACGCGGGGAAGCCGCGAGGGCGTGAGTATAGCGACAACTGTGGAGGGCCGGCAACGGACGGCGGACCTCTGCCTGTCGACTAAGCCCCGTTGACGGGAGCGCCGATACACAGCACGGACGGCACGCTGCCCATATACTTGCATCCACCCCAGGCGATGGAACCTACCAGATGACCGCGGCCGTTGCTCGCACACTCCTGATCGCGGCCGCCGATGTGAACGTGTGTGGTCGGTTTGCCGACGCGTTGCGGCAGGCTGGACACCGCGCCGTCGGCGTAGAGACCCTGGACATGCTGTACGACGCGCTCCGGCGCGAAACGCCTGCGGTGGACCTGGTCCTGCTGGACCTCACCCTCGGCGATGTCCCCGACCTGATCACGAGTGTCCGAGAACACGCCGGGAACCTGCCGATTCTTGTATTCAGCGGGTCCGTCCACGGCGCTGGTCATGTGCGAACCCTGGCGGCGCTGGGCGTCATCGGCTATGTCAACGAGCACTGCGACGCAGACCACATATTACCTGCCCTCGCACCGCACCTGTTTCCTGATAGCTTCAACCGCCGAGCCAGCCCCCGCGTCGAACTCACGGTTCCCGTCTCATATCGGGCGGGCGATGTCGTGGCCCCCGCAGTGACCTTGAACATCGGGCCCGGGGGTCTGGCCATCCGGACGATGAATCCGCTGGAGGTGTCGACGGCCATTCGCGCCCGTTTCCGACTGCCAGGATCAACCGACGAGATCGAGGCCGACTCCCGCGTGGTCTGGCGTGACCGGCGGGTCGGCATGGGGATCCAATTCGAACGAATGGGCGTCCGCGACCAGGCCGCCGTTGATGAATATGTCGAGCAACGGCACGCCCCTGCGTCCACGGCCGCGGACCAGGCGGGTATGGCTTGACCCGCTTCCGCCGGTAACCAGCAGCCCGTGCTGACAGTCGCAGCTCGGTCGACGTCTTTTTCGCCAGACGCCGCGTCTAATACAATCCAGCACACTGGCGGGACCGCGTTGGCGCGCCAGACGGTCGGGGCGACGGGGTCCCCGGGGCAGGGCCCCATTCGGTCCCAGGAGAAAACAGGGTGGTCGAAGTCCAACACGTGACCAAGCGATATGGGTCATTGACGGCAGTCGATGACATCAGCTTTCGTGTCGAACCAGGGGAAATCCTGGGATTCCTCGGTCCGAACGGCGCGGGCAAGACGACAACCATGCGCATTTTGACCGGTTTTCTCCCGGCCACGGAGGGTCACGCGCGCATTGCTGGCTTCGACGTGTTCGACCATCCACTGGAGGCCAAGCGACGAACCGGGTATCTGCCGGAGACTCCGCCTCTCTACCCGGAGATGACGGTCGAAGAGTATCTGCGCTTCGTGGCCAGAATAAATGGGCTCCCCAGTAGTGAAGGCCGGAGACAGGCAGGGCTGGCCATGGAGCGCACCCGAATCAGCGACATGGCCGATCGCTTCTGCGGCAAGCTGTCAAAGGGCTACCGTCAGCGCGTCGGGTTGGCGCAAGCCATCTTGCACAATCCCGACGTGCTGATCCTGGACGAACCGACCGCCGGCCTCGATCCCCGACAGATCATTGAAACCCGTCGATTGATTCGCGAGCTGGCCGGAGATCACACGGTTATTCTCAGTACCCATATCCTGCCCGAGGTGTCGCAGACCTGCCAGCGCGTCGTCATCATCAATCGAGGCCGGGTGGTCGCGGTCGATACGCCTGACAATCTGACGGCGCGACTCCAGGGCTCGCAAACGGTGTACCTCCAGATCGATGCCCCGGGCGCCGACGTAGTGGCGGCGCTCCAAGCCGTTCCGGGCGTCGCTCGCGTCAGCGAGGTCGAGGGGCGTGACGGAGACACCGGATACGAGGTCGAAAGCTCGGACGGCGGGGACGTGCGTCGCGAGTTGTCGCACGCGGTGGTCACGCGCGGGTGGGGGCTGCTGGAACTTCGGCCACAGCAGATGAGTCTGGAAGATATTTTCCTGCAGCTGACCACCGAGGAGCCTCCGAGCGACTTGGCCCAGAGCGACGACGGAACGGCCCCCGATGCATTTGCGCTATCCACGGAAGAAGGAGTCCATGAGTAACGTTCTGGCGCTCGCGCACAAAGAGCTGCGGGCGTACTTCGTCTCCCCGATGGCGTACGCGCTGTTCGGGTTTTTTGCGCTGTTGTTCGGGTGGTTCTATATCGCCAGCATGAACGTGATGCTGCAGTACAGCATGGGGCAGTTCGGTCAGGGCCCACAGGCTGTCAATCTCAACGAATTCATGATCCGCCCGCTCTTCGGCAATACCGCGATCATCCTCCTCATGATGCTGCCGTTTCTAACCGCGCGCGCCTACGCCGAGGAGAAACGCTCGGGCACGATGGAACTGCTGCTCACGTCGCCGTTGAGCGATCTCCAGATCATCATCGGCAAGTTCCTCGGCGCGATGACGCTCTACGTGCTGATGCTGTCGCTCACCCTGATTCATGTGGGCATTCTGTTCTGGTACGGAGACCCGGAATGGGGGCCGATCGCCAGCGGCTATCTGGGTCTTCTGCTGATGGGCGGCTCATTCATTTCCGTTGGCCTGGCGATCTCCAGCATGACCCAGAATCAGATGGTTGCGGGCCTGTCGACCTTCGCCGTGCTTCTGCTGTTCTGGATCATCAACTGGATTGGTGACGCCTCTGGAAGCACGACCCAGACCGTGCTGTCGTACCTGTCGATCCTCGAGCACTTCGACGATTTCTCCAAGGGTGTCATCGACACGACCCATGTGACCTACTACGTCAGCTTCATCGCGACAGGCCTCTTCCTGACCGCGAAGTCGCTCGATAGTGCGCGCTGGAACGGCTGACGGCCCGAGGCGTGAACCGATGCTGAACAGACTTCTTGGCGCTCTCGCGTGGCTCGGATCGCTGCTCGTCTTCGCGGCGGTTGGCGTCTGGCTTGTTCGGCCAGAGCTGGAACCGCTGCGTCAAACGCTGGCGTTCGCCGGGCTCGCCTGCATCCTCGTGTATGGGGCCGGGCACTGGCGGCAGGCCGCCCGGTCTTTTGAACGACGCCAGACACGATATGGCGCGCTGGCGGGCGCGGGCCTGTTGCTCGGCCTCGTGGTGCTGGTGGCGCTCAACTACGTGCTGGCCAGGCAGAACAAGCGGTGGGACCTGACCGCGGCGCAGCAGTACTCGCTGTCTGACCAGACACGACGTGTCCTGACGAGTCTCGAGTCGCCGGTTCGCATTCTGGTGTTCGCGCGGGAGACTGACTTCCCGGTTTATCAGGACCGCCTCGACGCGTACGCCTACGAGTCAAGCCAGGTCACGGTCGACTATATCGACGCCGATCGGGACCCGGTACTCGCCCGCCAGTATGACGTGCAGTCCTATGGCACGATTGTCTTCGACTATGACGGCCGCGTTGAGCGCGTCTTGACCGAGTCCGAGCAGGACCTGACGAACGCGTTGATCAAGGTCGTCGCGGGGCGGGAAGAGACGGTGTATTTCCTTGCTGGTCACGGCGAACGCGACGTCGCGGATCCCGAACGCAACGGCTATTCCACGGTATCCGCCGCGCTGGCGCAGGACAACTATCAAGTCAATCCGTTGGTGTTGGCACAACAGAGCACGGTGCCGGACGACGCAACCGTGGTCGTGGTGGCCGGGCCGCAGACCGACCTACTGCCCGGCGAAGTCGGGGCCCTCAGAACGTACATGGATCACGGTGGCAAACTCCTGGTGCTGCTTGACCCGCCTGCAGGCAGCGAGACAGCGACCCCGGATGGCCTGCTCGATCTTCTCGGTGAGTGGGGCGTCGAGGCTGGCACCGATATCGTCGTCGACGGCAGTGGCATGGGACAGTTGTTTGGGGCCGATGCGTCGGTTCCGGTCGCGGCCGACTATCCCTCCCACCCGATTACCGAACAATTCAATCTGTTGACTGCGTACCCGCTCGCGCGCTCTGTCAGGCCCACCACCACGCCGGTCGCCGGGCGGATACCGCAGCCGTTCATCCAGACCAGTCCGCAAAGTTGGGCTGAAGCGAACATTGACGCGTTGACTGGGGGCGAGGTCGAACTGAACGAAGAGGTAGGCGACCGTCCGGGTCCGATCGTGATCGGCGTGGCGGTGTCAGCGCCGGCCCCAAACCCGTCAGCCACCTCGCCGGATTCGGAGACAGCGCCGTCCGAGGACGCCGCCGAGACGGAGGAAGCCGACCCAAGCGCCCCCCCTGAAACCCGGATGGTCGTCATCGGCGACTCCGATTTCGCGACAAACGGGGTCGTGGGCATTCAGGGCAACCGGGACATGTTCTTGAATGCCGTGAGCTGGCTGGCGCAGCAGGAAAACCTGATCGCGATTCGCCCACGGGAGCCGGACGACCGACGGCTGACGGTGACGGCCGACCAGCAACGACGATTGTTCTGGTTGTCCATCCTCTTTATCCCCGCCGCCGCGCTCGGCACCGGCGTCTATACCTGGTGGCGGAGGCGTTGATGCGGGGGCTCCGTTCAACCCTGGCGCTGCTCGTGGTAGCCGTGGCTCTTGGCAGCTATGCCTACTTCATCGAGGCCGACCGGCCGCCGGTGTCGACTGCGGACGAGTTGGTCCCGGTGTTCGAGTTCGAATCGGACGACATCATCACGGTGACGGTCACCGCGGAGAACGGCGACCGCACGAGGGTGAACAAGGCGGATGCTCGATGGCGCCTCGTCGAGCCATTCGAAGGCAATGTGGACGTCACCGCGGTGGTCGGCCTCACCTCGAGTTTGGCCACCCTGGAAATGCAACGCATCGTGGCCGAACCAGAAGACGAGCTTGCGTTGGAGACGTTCGGCCTGGCAGAGCCCCGCATCTCCTTGGAGGTAGAAACCTCGACCGGCGTTGAGGCCACCCTGTTGATCGGGGCGCGGACCCCGACCGGCGGCGACGTGTATGCCACCCTCGCCGGGTCGAACCGTGTATTCCTGGTCTCTGGCTACCTGGACGACACATTCAACCAAACGACGTTCGACCTCCGTGACAAGCGCATCCTCGACTTCACCAACGACGAGGTAACCGGGTTGGCCATTACCGGCGACGAGGTCGCGGTACAGCTTCGAAAAAGTGACAATCGCTGGACGCTCACCTTCCCCATCGAGGCCCACGCCGACACCGGGACCTCCGATGGACTCGTTGGACGCCTCAGCACCGATCAGATCGCGAGTGTCGAGGCCGAGACCGCGGACGACTTGACTCCATACGGTCTGGCGACACCACGACTGCAGGTTGAGGTTCAGCTGACCGGCTCC
>SXOW01000207.1 GCA_005778315.1 Acidobacteriota bacterium | reverse complement strand
GTTCGCGAACCAGCCGATTGACGCGTCCGGCGTGATGCCCGACGGCGGGGCGTTCGATGGCCCAGCCGGTTTGCGGGACATGCTGCTAGACCGGTCGGATCTGTTTGTGGGAACCTTGACGCAAAAGCTGATGACCTATGCGCTTGGGCGCGGGGTCGAGTACTACGACATGCCAACCGTCCGACAGATCGTGCGAGACGCGGCCGACGAAGACTACCGATGGTCGTCGATTGTGCTTGGGATTGTTCGCAGCACACCCTTCCAGATGCGGAGATCAGACTGATGTTCATCACCCAGAAAGCCATTCCGCGACGCGCCGTCTTACGTGGTCTTGGTGCGTCACTGGCGCTTCCTCTGTTGGACAGCATGGTGCCGGCGTTTGCGGCGACCAGGAACAGCGCGGCCGCGCCGGTGCGACGGCTGGGCATCCACTACGTGCCGAACGGGATGGCGATGAAGTCGTGGACCCCGGCCACGGACGGAACAGGGTTCGAGCTGACCCGCATCCTGCAGCCGATGGCGGCGTTTCACGATCGCATGATCGTGGTGACCGGCCTGAACGGGGTCACCAGCAACGGTGGTGTCCATGCCAGCGCCGCGACCCGGTTCCTGACCGGGGTCCGACCGGCCCGGAGCGAGAACAACCTGCGGGCCGAGGTGTCGATCGACCAGCTCATCGCTCGCCGATTGGGGCAGCGGACCCAGCTCGCATCGCTTGAGCTGGCCCTCGATCCGGGCGACGTGTCCGGTTCGTGCGACGTCGGGTTCAGCTGTGTCTACACCAGCACGATTGCGTGGCGCGACGAGACCACACCGCTGCCCATGGAGCACAACCCGCGCGCGGTCTTCGAGCGGATGTTCGGTGACACCGGGACGACCGATCCGGCGGTTCGTCTGACGCGGATGCGGAAGGACCAGAGCATTCTTGATTCGGTCACGCAGCGCGTGGCGGAGCTGGAGCAAAGCGTGGGGGTCGGGGACCGCGCCAAGATCGACCAATATTTGGATTCGGTGCGGGACGTGGAGCGTCGTATTCAGCTCGCCGAGGCGCAGAGCGACCGGACGATCTTGACGATCGATCAGCCGGCTGGCACGCCCGAGACCTACGAGGAGCACGCGAAGCTGATGTTCGATCTGCAGGCGTTGGCCTTTCAGACGGACCTCACGCGGGTGATCACCTTCATGCTGGGGCGTGAGCTGAGCGGCCGCACCTACGCCGAGATCGGGGTGCCGGACTCACATCACCCGACGTCGCATCACCGCAACGACGCGGTGCTCTACGAGAAGGTGACGAAGATCAACGAGTTCCACACGAGCCTCTACGCGTACTACCTCGAGAAGCTGGCGGCGACACCGGACGGCGAAGGTTCCCTGCTCGACAGCACCCTGCTGCTCTACGGGGCGGGGATGTCGGACAGTAACCTGCACTCCAATGCCGCCCTGCCACTGTTGCTGCTCGACTCCAGCGTCAAGCCCGTCCCGGGCGGGCGTCACGTGCGGTATCCCGAGGGGACCCCGCTCGCGAACCTCAACTTGACGGTGCTCGATAAGATGGGCGTGGCGGTCGATGGGATGAGCGACAGCACCGGCAAGCTCGAGCTCCTGAGCGACGTGTAGCGCGCCTGAGACATGAGGACCGAGGACAGACCGATGGCGACGCGACGGTGGACGAGGGTGACAGGCTGGTCGCTTCTTGTCGGGGTGGTCGTCGCCGGGCTGGGCCAGCCGGGTCTCGACGCGGCCGAGGACCGTGTGACCCTGCTCACGGCAGTCAAACAGCAGGACGCGGTGGCGGTGTCGACCCTGTTGCGGGACGGCGTGGTCGTCGACCAGCGTGAGCCCGATGGGGCCACCGCCCTGCACTGGGCGGTGTACCGCGACAACCTGGAGATCGTCGACCTCCTGCTGGGCGCCGGCGCCGACGTCAATGCCGTCAATCGCTTGGGCGCCTCACCGCTCTGGCTCGCTGCCGAGCATGGCAACGCGCGCTTGATTGGTCGGCTCCTCGATGCGGGTGCCGATCCGCATACCGCGCTGCCAGAAGGTGAGACGCCGCTCATGACGGCGGCTCGGTCCGGCACAGCCGAGGGGGTGCGCGCGTTGGTGGCGGCCGGCGCTGACGTCCAGGCCCGTGAGAGCACCCGAGGCCAGACCGCACTCATGTGGGCCGTCGCGCAAGGCCATCACGATGTCGTCAGCGCGTTGATCGACGCCGGCGCAGACCTCACCGCCCGTTCCGCTGTGCGGCCGCGTCTCATGAGCAACGAGGGCGAGTTCGGCGGCGCATTCGACCCCGCCGTCGTGGAGCATCTCGGCGGCTTCACGCCCTTGCTGTTCGCGGCTCGCCACGGCGACGTCGAGTCGGCGCGCCTCCTGCTGGCGGCCGGGGTTGATGTCGACGAGGTTGCGGGCAACGGAGCCAGCGCGTTGGTCCTGGCCGTCCACAGTGGCCAGAGCGACCTTGCCGCGTTCATGCTCGACCATGGCGCCAACGCCGATGCGGACGGCGCCGGCTACACGGCGCTCCACGCGGCCGTGCTGAGGGGTGACCTCCGGGTCGTCAAGGCACTGTTGGAGCACGGCGCGGATCCCAACCCACGTTTGGAGCGGGGCACGCCGGGCAGACGCGCAAGCGAAGACTGGATGCTCAAGGCTCAGTATCAGAGCGCGACGCCGTTCTGGCTGGCCGCCCACTTCCGCGAGCCGGAGATCATGAGGGCGCTCGTGGACGGCGGAGCGGGCCCGTCTCTGACGACCACCGAATTCTGGCGCTTCGTCGGTGAACGGGCCGGCGGGGTCGGGCCACCCCAGGTGACCGGCGGCTTTGTCACCCCCATCATGGCGGCGCTGCAGGGGACGAGTGACCGGGCCCGCTTTGTGACCTCGACACCGGATCCCGTCCGGGAGGAGCAGCTCACGCTCGAGACGGTGAAGGTGGCGGTGGATCTCGGGGGGGACGTCGATGCCGCTGACTGGCGCGGGACGACCGCGCTGCATGACGCCGCATCGAGGAACATGACCACGGTCGTCCGCTTCCTTGCCGCGAACGGTGCGTCGCTCGACGTCAAGGACCTGACCGGGCGCACCCCGCTCGACCTCGCGAAGGCCGGCGCGCAACGTGCTGGCGGCCTCGTCGGTGTGGGCCCGAACTGGTCGAGTCCCAACGCCGTCGATGTGCTCCTCGAGCTCGGGGCCGAACAGAAAGTCGACTGACATCCGTCCGCCTCCAGTGCGGGAGGTCTTTTTCGCCGGCCACCTGCGCTTCTATCCAGAAATAGCGCATCGAGCGTCTTCAGCAGGAGGATCATCTGGCTGACGCCTTCAATCTTGACGACTCGATAGCGGTCCTTGCTCGCACACCGGGCCTGCTGGACGGCTGGCTTCGGGGCATGCCCACGGGGTGGCTCCGCGCCAAGGATGGGCCGGATACCTGGAGCCCGTACGACGTGATGGGGCATTTCGTGCATGGTGAGAAGACCGACTGGATTCCGCGCGCCCGCATCATCCTTGAACATGGAGATACCCGGGCGTTCGAGCCATTCGACCGGTTCACGCAGATGCGACAGACGGACGAGTCGCTCGATCAGCGACTCGACGACTTCGCGACGCTGCGCCGGGCCAGTCTGGAGGCGTTAGGTGAGATGCGGCTGACGCCGGCCGATCTGCTCCGGCGCGGTCATCACCCAGAGCTGGGTGCGGTCACCCTTGGCCAACTCCTGGCGGCCTGGACCGCGCACGACCTCAACCACATTGGGCAGATTGCCGGGGTCATGGCGCGCCGGTACCGAGACGACGTCGGTGTCTGGCGCCAGTATCTGGCCGTGATGCGTTGATGGTTCAGGAACCGAGCGGACCTAGGTGAGCGCCGGGGACGCCCTGTGTGCCTGGACCGGGCTGCGGCTGCAAGGGGTCAGGCGAGCAGCATCGGGGTTGTGGGTGGCGACGGGATATGATGGCCGCGTCACACAGCAGGTTGGGCCCCCAGGTGGGGGTGTGGGTTTCATACCGTTCGTCGCCTGAGTCACCGATGCGACACCTCACATGCGCCGCCGCCGTGGTTGTCCTCGCGGTCTCCAGTTGCGGGGACCGTGTCGCTGTCCCTTCCCCCCAGCCGCCGGAGGAGCTGTTCACAGGTGCTCGCGTGATCGTCGGCGACGGTCAGGTGATCGAGGCGGGAGCATTCCTGGTTCGGGCCAACCAGATCGTTGAGGTGGGCACGGTCGACGAGATCACGGCTTCGCCAGATACGCGCGTCACCGACCTGACGGGACAGACGGTGATGCCTGCGTTGGTCAACACCCACGCACACCTGGGATGGGAGGCCTACACGGGCTGGGGCTCGGAGCAGTTCACGCGCCAGAACCTTATCGACCATCTGTACCGACACGCGTACTATGGCGTCGGCACCATCATCTCCACCGGCAGCGACATCGAAGAGATTGCCCTCGATGTTCAGCAGGCGCAGCGGTTGAGCCAGGTCGACGGTGCGCACTACCTGGTGTCACCGGGACTTGGCACGCCGGGGGGCGGCCCGAATCCGAGGTTTACCGACGACGCGGGGTGGTGGGGGGTGCACGAGGCGACCGGTCCCGACGAAGCGCGAGCGATCGTGCGGGCCGAGGCGGATCGTGGCATACAGATTCTCAAGATCTGGGTGGACGCGCGCGACGAGCGCAGGGGGGCGCAGGTCAAGCTGCGGCCAGATATCTATGCCGCCATCCTTGATGAAGCGCAGGTGCGGGACATCCGGGTCATCGCGCACGCCACGACGCTGGAGGACCACAAGCGGCTGCTCGAGGTTGGTGCCCGCCGCTTCATTCACATGCCGTATGACGTGGATGTCGACGAGGAGTATCTCGCGCTGGTCGAGGCGCGAAACGCCTATATCGTGCCCACGCTGGGGATGGTCACTCGGGGCGAGCCGTTCCGCCGGCCGGTCTTCGAGGACGCGTTCTTCCAGGAGCAGGTGTCGGACGAGGTGATCACCGCGTTGCGCGACGCCGCGGCGGGGAATCCGGTCCCCGCGCAGCCCGTGAGCGCGGCGGCCGAAGCGCGCGCCCGGGTCATTCGCGACAACTTCGCGCGTCTGCAGGACCGCATCATTCTGGGCACGGACGCCGGAGCGGTGGGCGACTTCTTCGGCTACGCGGACCACCTGGAGTTGGAACTCTTCGTGCGATTGGGCATGACACCGTCGCAGGCGATTGTGGCGGCCACGACGCGGGCGGCGCGCGCCTTCGGACTCACCGACGCCGGAAGCATCGAGGCGGGGAAGCGCGCCGATTTCCTGGTACTCGACGCGAACCCGCTCGACGACATCATGCATACGCGCGAGATTGCGGCGGTCTATCTGCGCGGGAAGAAGGTCGATCGGGAGGCGCTCAGGGCACGGTGGCAAAGCCAGCCCGGTTCAGGGCCCGTCGACCAGCGACCCGCGCCATGATGCGCCATGATGCGCCATGATGCGTCTGGCAGATGGAGTAATCTGAGCGCGCTGAGGAGGTTGAAGATGAACGCAGGCAGATCGACGGGTGGCGGAGGGGCACGATCGATGAAGAAGATTCTTCTGGGTGCGGCCGTGGCGCTGGTGTTGGTCATGGCGGGCGGCGGCGCGGTCTGGAGCATGACCTGCCCGTGTGACACGATGCCGGGTCTTGTGCTGCTTGGCGACACCCAGGACGAGCCGGTCTCGGATTGGAGCTTCGCGAACGAGGTGCCGTTGTGCCAGGTGCAGATCAGCATCCTGCTCAGGCCGCACGCCGTCAATGTCAACTGTATGGCGACCCCTGACGGCGCGCTCTTTATCAGTTGCTCCGCCGGGGACACGAAGTACTGGTGTCCAAAGGTAGGGGCGGACGAGCGGGGCCGCCTCCGGCTCGATGGCACTGTCTATCCGGTCGTGCTCAACCGCGAGGTCGACCCGACGCAGCTGGATGCGGTGTGGGCGGCGAGACTGCGAAAACTGCAGAATCCCCTGGTGCAGGCACGGCAGCCAGGCAACGGCGGTCCTACGCCGCTCGATTCCCCGCGTCCGGACAGCTGGTGGGCGTTCCGCGTGACCTCGCGTTCCTAGCCGCCCGTGGTGCGACCCGAGACTCTCACCGCGGGCGGCTAGCCGTCACCAGGTGTGACGGCGGTTCAGTGCAGAGGAGATCTACATGCAGACCAGGAGTTGTGGCCTCATCGTCCCGGTGCTGGCGGTGCTGGCCGGCGTCGCCCTTGGCGCGCGAACCACGGAGGCTCAAGTGGAGAAGGCGTTCGTCAATCCGGCCGGAGGCTATACCCAGGTCGTAACCGTGAAGGACCGCGGGGTCACGACAGTCTACGTGTCGGGCCAGGTTGGGCGCGGCGCGACCCTCCGGGAGCACGCCGAGTCGGCCTTCAGCGGGGTTGCCGAGCAGCTCAGGGCGGCCGGAGCCTCCATGCGCGACGTCGTGAAGATCCGAATCTACGTGACGGACTTCGATCCGGCCGACTATGGCGTCATCAGCGCGGCACGACTGGCCGCCTTCCCGGAAGACGCCTGGCCTGCGAGCACCATGCTGGGCGTCAACGCGCTGGCCCGGGAGGAGCTCAGGGTCGAGGTCGAGGCGACGGCGGTCGTGGCTGCGCCCGGGGCTGATTTCGAGCTGACTCGCGTGGGCCCGTCGCGGGGCTTCAGTCAGGCGGTGATTGCCCGCCACGGCGCCATACGGACCATTTGGATCGCCGGCCAGACGGGTCGCGGCGACGACCTGACGGAGCAGACGAGAGTCGTCTTCAACAAGGTGGCCGAGCGCTTGGCTGAGGTGGGGGCCACGATGAACGATGTCGTAAAGACCAACACCTACATCGTGAACTTTCAACCCGCGACAGAGATGGGGCCGTTCAACGAAGGGCGCGCATCGGTCTTCGGCGAGAACCCCCCGTCGAGCACGCTCGTAGGCATCGACCGGCTGGTCAGCGATCAGATCAAGATCGAGGTCGATGCCGTCGCGGTGGTGGCAGTCGAGGGTCGCGCAGAACGCCTGACCACCGAATTCCTCGATCCGGCTGGTCGCTTCACCCACGTTGTCACGGTGCAAGGTGACGGCGCCAAGACGGTGTATGTCTCCGGCCAGGTCGGCCAACCAGGTGACTCGCTTGAGCGTCAGGCCAGCCAGGCGCTCGCGCTGATGCGGCAGCGATTGTTGCAGGCGGGAGCCACGCCCGACGATCTCGTCAGTGTGACCTACTACTTGCCGAACTACACGCCCGGGAACACCGGCATCGCCGCGGCGCGCGAGGCCAACGCGTTCCCGAGCGAGAACCTACCCGCGTCGACCTTGCTCGGGATCCAGTCGCTGTTCTCCGAGACCGCGCTGTTCGAGTACGAGGGGATCGCCATCGTCCCCTAGAGGGAGAGTGCCCAGCCGGGCTCTCTTGAGGCGCGACCGGAGGTCAGGGCCGCGATGGCGATGGGGCCACGTTGACCCGGCTGGGCAGTGGTCCCACACCATCTAGACGGCTCCTCAGGCCTGGATGTTTCATGGCAGCCGGCGCGATGGATGAGCCGGGACGCTCCGACGGGTCACGCACCGCAACCGCGGGCGAGCACCGCGCCGATTCCAACGACGAGCAGGAGGCCCACCAGCCCAGGCACGTGCCATCGCGGTCGTCGGCGTTGTCGTCGCCCCGATTTGACGAGGTGCTCGTAGGGTCAAGCAACTCGAACGTATTGTCTCAAGGCTGGCCTACGTGACCGGCTCCGTCGATGAGGAACTCCTCCGAGCGACGCTCGATCAGCCCCCGGGAGGAGGCCTTGGGCTTGCCCTTGAGGGGCAGCGCCTTCTTCGGCTTCGCGCGCTGCGCAGGGCTCTCCGCACCCCGGAGCCCCAGCGCCGCCGCCGGGTCCGCCCCGACGCTGCT
>SXOW01000206.1 GCA_005778315.1 Acidobacteriota bacterium | reverse complement strand
GGCGCGTCCTGTCGGCGGCGCCAGGCGCTCGATGAACGCAAGCACCAGAAGCAGATTAGGGAGCGGCATCGACGGCCGGTGCGCGGGGGTCCCCGCGAAAGAATATCCCATCGACCTGCAACAGTCGCCCGGTTCGCGGATCGGTGAAGCCGGGGCGAAGGCACCACAACTCGAAGCCCAGCATGCTAAGTCGAGGGAGCCAGGACTCGAAGCCACGTTCGCCCTCGTACAGAGGCAATATCGACATCTCTACTTGGATGCCGACCACCCGGGGCAGCAAGCCCCTGGCGCCCGTTAGGACCCGGTCTTCGGACCCTTGAACGTCGAGCTTGAGGAAGATCGTCTCGCCGGCCTGAACATACTGCCCGGCCACCCTGTCGAGGGTTCTCACTTCAACGGTTTCCGATCCGATGTAGCGACTCCGTGGAGCGGCCTGCATGTGGCGGTCGAGCATGTGAACCAAAGAACTGCTTTGCGAATTGGCGGCCACGTGAATGGTGGCCTCTCCGTCGCTCTCACCGAGAGCGCAGCGTGGCGCGACGGCCCATCTTGGTTCGGGCTGGCTTGTCTCAATCAGCTGGCCATGCGCCGCGCTGAGGGGTTCGAACGACACGATTCGGCCGGCGAATCCCGCACCGAAGAGCTCGCTGGCGAATTGCCCGACGTTTGCGCCGATGTCGAAGACGACGTCGACGCGAAAACGTCGAAGAAGCAGCGGCAACTCCGGAGCCATGTAGAGATTTCGCGGGGACTCCTTT
The DNA here is from genome assembly GCA_005778315.1 of Acidobacteriota bacterium. Lineage (GTDB taxonomy): Bacteria > Acidobacteriota > Vicinamibacteria > Vicinamibacterales > UBA8438 > UBA8438. The sequence continues at coordinate 4,450 of SXOW01000206.1, read as the reverse complement.
TTCGCCGACTCAGTGCTTGGCGTCTTCCTCAACATGTTGGTCCCCGAATTCTATGCCGCGAGACATCCCAAACCCCGCCAGTAGCGCCTTCTTTGAGGACGATCCGGACGATTATTGGACTTCGGGGGCTGCCTGCCGCCGCATCCAGCGGGACCGCGCAGGTGGTGGCGGTGGCCGCCCGGGACTGGCCCCAGTTCGAGGCGGCGGTCTCCCGAGCGAAGCAGCGTGTCGGCCTGCCGTCCCTCGGCTCGGCTGTCTGGGTCCGGTCTGTCGATGGTCTACTGCCGGCGCCCGCCTCGCCGCGCGCCTCGGGCGTTCCCGCTGCCGCCGGCGGTGCGACTCGAGCCCGCACTGGACTTGCGCCCGCCACGGCGCGTGTTGGCCTCTGCACGCGGCCGGTGTACACCCGCGAGGAGGCGGTCGTACTTGCCCATGATGACATCCCACCGATAGTTGGTTCGGACGTAGTCTCGGCCGTTCCGGCCGAGGCCGGCGCGCAGCTCTGGATTTTGGATGAGCCGCCGCAGGCATTCGTGAAATTCTTCGCGGTTCGCGTAGTAGAGTCCGCCGTTGCTCCGCTGGCAATGGTCCATCACGACCTCACTACGCGCGTTGGCCAACACCGGCGTGCCGATGGCGAAGGACTCAAGAGCGAGCAACGACAGGCTCTCGAACGGAGATGGCACCACCACCACGGTGGCGGCTTCGAGCGCCTCGAACCGTTCGTTTTCAGACAGCAGGCCCGCGAACCGGATGTGCGGCTCCTCCGGAATCGGCATGAGCTTGACGCCCATCAGCACGAGCGTCGCGTCACCCTCAGCCTGCGCGTAGGTATTGAAGTAGTCGATGAGTTCCTCGCACCCTTTCCCCGGGTCGATTCGGCCCCCATAGAGCACCAGCGGGCCATACAGACGATGTCGCCGACGGAAGACCGCGCCGCGCGACGACAGGCGGGCGCCGAAGGCGCCATTCCCGTTCAGCCCAGCGGCGTCCTCGGGGTCGTCGAGCTCCGCCTCGTCCAGTTGGGGCGCCGCCACGACAGCGTGCCGTTGCGATGGTGGCAGCTCCACGCCGCATCCGACCGTCTCCTCGAATTTCGCGCTGCAGCCAAACACCTGCTTCAGAAAGCCCCGCTCGACCGTGGTGTTGAACGCGATGCCGGCTGGAGCAGAGAACACCCGGCGATACATATTCAACCGAATCGCCGGTTCGTCATGGGCGGTGGGTACGAGGATGCTGCGCGCCGGGTCGACCCGGAGACCGAGCACGGTCGGGGCATAGAGGTAGGTGAAGAAAATCAGCGCGTCATACGACTGGTGGTGCTGCTCGATATAGGACTGCAACGCGGGGCTCCACGGCCCCTGTTGCTTCAGCCACTCCTCTTCGTCAGCGGCCGAGTGCTGGTGGTTGAAAATCCAGTCGGAGTACTCGTTGAACGACGCGAGGTCCCGGGTTCGGTCGTTGGCAAACCGCCGAACCGTGACCCCTCGAATCCGGTCTTCCGCCTCGGGATACTCATTCTTCCAGGTGATGTAGTCGCGGGCGCAGGTGGTGAGCACCTCTACGTGATGTCGGCTGGCGAGCCGCTCCGCGACCAATCGGCAGTGGTACTCGGAGCCACCGAGTATTTCTCCACCGTATCGTTGGATGACGAAAGCGATTTTCACGGATGTCCTTCGGGATACGCGTCAGACGGGCAAACGCGCCAACAACCGGTCAAGGTGCGTGTCGAAACGTGCGTCGGTGAAGTCTTCCAACCGGCGTCGCTGGCCTGCAATGACAGCCTCGCGTAGGTCGTCATCGTACACCAGGAGTCCAAGTAACTCCGACGCGTACTCCAGGTCCTTGGGTGAGAACGTCACGCCGGCCCCCCCGAGTGTCTCCGGTACCGCGGTTGATTCGTAGGCCAGGATGGGCACATCGGTCGCCATCGCCTCGACGAGCGGCACGCAAAACCCCTCGTGCTCGCTCAAGGAGACATAGGCGCTCGCATTGCGGTAGAACGCGGCGAGGTCTGCGTCCGGCACAGATCCGACGAACCAGAACCGCTCGCTGGTCATCCGATACTGCGCCATGAGAGCCCGAACCATGGCGTAGTACCGTGGGCACGCATCCTCGCGTCCGACGAAGATGAACCGGTGGAACGCGTCGACGTACCGCTTGTAGTGCTCGGCCAGGCGCACGAGATCTTCGATCTTCTTGTTCGGCGCGATCCGCCCCACAAACAAGATGTTGGTCAGTCCGTCCTGCAACACCCGTTCGAGCGCCGGCCGCGGTGGTGCCTGTGTCAGACGTGCGGTGTTGACGGCAATGGGGAACACTCCGGTGTCGACGAACCCCAGCGTGTCCAACTCGCGACGGTTGTACTCGGAGTCCCCGAGGGCGAGGTCCACACGACCCGCCAGCCCGGCCAGTTCCTCCCGACCCCGCGTGACGATCGCCGCCGTGCCTGCGTCGTACGATGCGAAAAAATGGGCCGGCGTGATGTTGTGATACTGGATGACGCGGCCGCGGGGTAGGGCGGCCAGCGCCTCGCTCATTGGGGAGCCGATCGCGAAATGGAGGATCGTCACGTCGCCGCGGCGTGCCGCGGGATTCTCGAATGGCTCGATCTCGCCGGTCAGATCGTCGTCGACCGTCAGCGCGTAGATCTGTGACACGTGACCGCGCGCGCGCAGCAAATCGCGGACCCGGCGTGCGCTGTCCCCGACCGCGTCACCGCGGTGGGCAGCGGGCAGCCACTGATTGATAACCATCGGTTACGGATTTTCGCCACGCTCGCCTGGCGCGAACGGCAGGGCTTTGTAGGCGGACGGCCGATACAGCCGTAACTCCTCCAGTCGCTCCCATACGGCGAATCGCTGCCAGAAGTCCCAGCGCACCGCGACAGGCTGGCAGCGCGGTGATCGCTGCACCTCGTCGATCGCCGTGAGGAGCACGCGGCTGAAGTCCAGCCCGAGCATCCGTTGCAGGGCGGCATCCTGACCCCGCACGATCTCCGACTCCAACGCACTATCCGTCAGGACGGTGTCCATGATGGACGCGACGTGGCGTGGGTCTTTCCGGTCATAGAGCACGCCGGCGCCGTCGAGGGTGGCCGGGACGGCCGTCGCCGCGTAGGCCATCACCGGGACCCGCTTGTAGAACGCCTCCACCAGCGGGACGCAGAAGCCTTCGTGCTCGCTCGCCGACAGGAACAGGTCGGCCACGTCATAGCATGCCGACAACGCCGCGTTTGAAACGTGGCCCAGGATGTGCACATCCGGCACTCCCAGCGTCGCAATCAGATGGTGGAGTGATGTGAGGTACGAGTCAAACCCGCCGTACGACCCCACGAGCAGCAACCGTGCGCGGGGTTGATGCTTGACGCGATACGCGTGAAAAAAGCGGATGACGTCGTCGATCCGCTTGTTCGGGATGATCCGTCCCACGAACAGGAAATTGGGCCGCTCGTCGTCGAACTCGCCGACCAGGGTGTGGTCCGGTGGCTCGTCGAGGTGGGTGAAGCTCGGGACCACAGGGAGCACTCCGGTGCGGGTGAAGCCGAATTGTTCCAGTTCCTGGCGGTTGAATTCAGAATCGCCCAACGCCAGCTCGCAGCGGTTGACATACGCGCGCAGCTCGCGACGACCGCTGAAGCACTGGCGAACGAGATCCTTGTGGACGCCGACGAAGTATTCGGGCGGCGTAATGTTGTGGTACACGAGCACCATCCGGTCCGGCAGCGCGTACGCGATACGAGAGGCGCGCGACCCGATGGAAAAGTGGTGAATGAGGATGTTGTCCGGGTGCGAGGCCTCCACCAGGTCACGGTAGTCGTGTGTCAGCGGCTCCAGACGAGGTTCAGCCGTTTCCACAAAGATCTCTGATTCGTAGCCGGCTGCGCGCAGCGCAGCCTGGATACCGAGCACCTCGTTGCCGATCGCGTCGCCGTAGCCGAGGGTGGCGAGCACTTGATGGACGGCAGGCCGGACGGGGGTCGAAGCACTGGTCATGACCCACCCGCTTCAGCCGCTGTGGTCGGGGCCGCACCTGTCGGCAACCGATCCACCAGTTCTCGGCCCGGCGGCACGTCGCGTCGACGCCGTGCGAGCCAGCCGGGGAGTGGCTCCGGGCCTGGCATCTCACGCCGGTCATCGCGCTCCAGCCGGTCCAGCATGTCGAGATACTTGCGTTCGATCACCGGCCACGTGTAGTGCGTGTTGAAGTAGGCGCGTCCGTTGGCGCCGAGCGCGTCGCGGAGCCGGCTCTGAGCCAGGATTGTGTTGAGCGCCTCGGCGAATTCCTGGTAGCTGTCGTAGTACAGGCCCGCGTTGCTGCGCGTACATTGACCCACGAGCACGTCGCATTGGCCGTTGGCGAGTACCGGGCGACCGAGCGCCCAGGCCTCCAGGGTCACCATCGACAGGCTCTCGAAATACGACGGCATGATCAGGAGTTCCGCCGCGGC
>SXOW01000205.1 GCA_005778315.1 Acidobacteriota bacterium | reverse complement strand
GCTTGGGCTCGCGCTGCTCGGGGCAGTGGGTGTCCAGGGGCTCACCGGGTCGTTCGAGGACGCGAGGCACCTGTGGGTGCTGGTTGGTCTCATCGGCGCCGTCGGGCGCGGCCTCGATTCCGCAGGCGGTCAGCCGGCCGCGCGGCGGCGTCAGCCGAGCGCGCGCTTCATCGCCTCGCCCAGCTCCCTCTTGTGAACGGTTGGCACGGCGTAGCGGCGCGATCACGGTGAACATGGGCGGGACGACCTCGGCAGAGGAGTAGGGTCATACCCGCGACCTGGAAGAGCCGTCTTCACCGTGCGAGGCTCGGCGGCCACGTCTGGGCGACCGCCGCGCCTTATCGCCTCGACATCGACGGTGGGTGGACTACGTGTCCAGGTCGCCGATGGCGGCCAGGGCCTCGTCGATCGCCGACGGCTCGAGCGTGCTGTTCTGACGAAGTTGTGTCTCGAAACCGTCGGCCTCGGTCATGCAATCCTCCGATTCCAGCTCCGCGTGGACGCAGCCCGGGTGCACGCTGATTGGCGTCGCGCGGACCTGGTTGCCAAACGCGGCCTCACGGGCGAGCACGACGCGGAAGGCGTCCTGGTGGATGGGTTTGCCGCAGTTCTTGCACTTCGACCGGCCGCTGGGCGCGCGTTCGACATACGGAAGCTCCTTGCGTTCCGCGCGGGCCTTTTCCGCCTTTTCTTTGAGCGCTTGCAGATCGGACAGGAGTGGCACTTTCAGGTCCTGGGCAAACGCCTGCTGCTCGTAGGCGGCTTCCACATCCTCAAGGCGACGTCGTGCAGCGCGGGTCAGGTGGTGCCACAGATAGCCGGTGCCATACGGGCCTTCGAGGAGGATGCCGAGTCGCAACGTGTCCTTGTCGATCTTCCGCCGGCAGGTGCGGCACTTGGACTGTAGAGCACGGCGCGGACCGGTGCGCGGCCGCCCCAACCGGTCCGCTTGCCTCGGAGGGTCCCGCTGTCCCGGGCGAGCGGCGCCACGCCGACACGCGCCGCGATCTGCTTGCGGTTCAGCCGCCCGAGTTCGGGGAGCTCGGCGAGGAGCGTGCGACTCACGACGGGGCCGATGCCGGGAACCGTACGCAGGAGATTCTCTTGGGCCCGCCAGACCGGGCTCTTCTGGATGGTGTCGTCAAGGTCACGATCGACGGCGGCCACCCGGCGTTCGAGCCACCGGACGTGGTCCGTGATATTCCGCCGGATCGGGGTGCTCGCGTGCTCCAGTCGATTGCGTTCGGTCGTCACCATGTCCAAGAGCTGGCGGCGGCGCGTCATGAGGGCCTCGAGGTGCTGGAGGGCCGCATCCGGCACGGGCCGTGGCGTGGGCCGCACCCGTTCGGCAAACAGGGCGAGGAGCTGCGCATCCAGACCGTCGGTCTTGGCGAGCTGCCCGGTGGCCTTGGCAAAGTCGCGGACCTGGCGGGGGTTGGCCACGACGACCGAGAGTCCGGCGGCGGCGAGGGCCGCGACGAGCGGGCTTTCGAATCCGCCGGTGGCTTAAAGAACGATCAGGCTCGGTGCCAGGGCACAAAGCCGGTCGACCGTGGCGATGATGCCCGCTGGGTCATTGGTCGCCGTCCAGGACGCCCCGTCTGGGCGGCAGGCCACCACGACGTCGGCCTTGGCGATGTCGATACCCACGACGATCGCGGTCGGTGTCATCAGACCTCCAAGTCACAGGAATCCGTCTAGGCCCAGCCTTGCGGATACGGGGTCACGCCCCCACGCAACTGTTCGGGCTCACGGACGAGACGCCGACGACGCCCAAGCTATCGTGCGGTCTGGGTGACCGTAGGCAATATCGAGCTGTCGTCGGCGGATGGACGGGCTATTAAACAAACCGTCCAGAAATCAAGATACAAGGCAACGTTAGAGCCTCTCGACGCGACCTCCGAGCCCTGCTGACGCCCTGAACAGCCCGGCGCTGCCGGCACCCACTGCGACGATCGACACTATGCCGGCAGGGAGGGGCCTCCTGCGTCTGACTACCGTGGTGGCTCGTAGGGCGCGCCCGTCCCGGAGGACCCGACGAAGAACTGCGAACCGTCCGGCAGCGTGATGTCGCGTGCGTTCGCCGTCGTGGACCCGTCCTTGGCGCCGAAGCCGTCGATGACCAGCTCGGTGCCCACCGGGATCGAGTTCTTGTTCAGTCCCCGTCGCATCAGCGAGTTCGGGGCGCCGCACTCGATCGCCCAGGTCACGACGTTGCCACTTTCGTCTTTCACGTCGATGTGAATCCAGGAGTGGGGATTGATCCACTCTGTGCGGTTCACCGTCCCCCGCAGTTGCAGTGGCCGGTTCGCGTCGAATTCGGCCGAAAACGCGTGATGCGCAATGGCCGGACTGGCGCTCACGCAGACCACGGCCCACGTGAGGATCATCTGATGAGTCAGTCGCATCTGTCCTACCTCAGTTCAGGGTACTCACTAGCCCAGCAGCGTCTGTGTTTCGGGCGGTTTACCGAATCGGATGCACCCGCGCCGCCTCGACATCGGTACCGGTCATGAGTGACAGGTTGCGCCCGTTACCTTCATGGCACGCGTACTCGAACAGCATATGGTCGTCCGGCGCCCGCTGCAGTGCGTTGTAGCGGAGCGTCCAGGGCTGCGTGAACACCTCGGGGTCTTCGATCGTGGCCTCGTATTGGATCGTGTCCGCGTCGACGAACGTGAACCGCTCCACGACATGCAACTGGCCACTGTGAAAGATTCCGTGTCCGGTGGTGATCGCGGTGCCGGGTGCGTCGTCCGGCGGCGCGCCGTGCCCCACCGGCCACGTATTGTCCGTGAAGTTCGTGGTGTCGACCACCAGCGTCGTGCCATCCCAGTGACCCCGAGAGTCACCCATGCCCAACGTGATGGCAGGGTCGGGATGGGGACTGCCGTCGAGTGGAATGTAGCGCGAGTGGTGGTTCCACTCGTAGAGCATCAGGATGTACCCCGGACCCTGCACGATCTGATAGGTGTTGTAGTCAACCGGCAGATGGGCGCGCGGGAACGCGGCCGGCAGACACTTCACGCGCGGGTCGAGGTGATCGAGCTGGTTCTGCCGGGCCATGATTTCGTTACGCTGCTCGGTGGCCCACGGCTGCAGCGGCACTCGGCCGCTCGGCGGATCGATGATCATGGGACCGGACGGCGCACTGGCGCGCGGACGGGCGGGCGCGTCAGGGTCCGGCTCGAAGAAGCGCGAGAACGCGGCGCCCTGTCCGAGGTTGACCCCGTCGGGCGGGGCCCAGGAGTCGTTGGCAGGCGTCTCCAGGGCCTGATAGGGCCCTGGCAGGTAGCGGCCGCTCAGATCAGGGTCGCCCCAGGCCGTCCGAGGCGGGTCGAACGTGCCACCCTGGCCGGCGGCGGCCGGCGGGGTCATCGCCACCGCGGCGGCCACGCTCATGACGGCCACCGTGACTCGACCGACGGACATCATGCTCACCGTGTACCTCCTTCTCCCTGTGAAAGCGCGTCCAGCAGGTGGTCGACGCAGTCGTAGTCGAGCAACCGCAACCCCGGCTCCATCCGCTTGTAGAGCGGCATCCGTATCGTCCAGGGACGCGTATACACCTGCGGATCCTCCAGCGTCACTTCGTAATCGATGTGATGCTCCGTCACCGGTCTGAAGCGTTCGACGACATGCAGCTGGTTGCTGTGGAAGTTGCCGGCCGCGTCGAGCCAAGTCTCTCCGTTGAAGTGCGTCGTGTCCACGACGAGGGTATCGGCTTCCCAGTGGCCACGGGAATCGCCCATCCAGAAATCGTTCGGCAGGGGATGCGGGCTGCCGTCGGTGTAGACCAGACGCACCGCGTGGGCATACTCGTAGCTCAGCACCACCAGTTCCTTCGTCTGCACGATCTGGAACGGCCAGGGCATGTAGGTGATGCGCGGTACGCCGGGGAGGAAGCACTTCCTAACGGGGTCGGCGGCCAATCGGTTGGCACGGTTGGTATCCCGCTGTGCGGCGGCCGCCGGCGTATACGGGATCGTGCCGCCGTCGATCACGCTGAGACCCGCCGGAATCCCGTCCTGGGCGTTGTGCGCTTCGAGGTCCCACGCTGCGCTGCCGAGCACCTGCCAGATGCCGCTGAGATCGGGCTGCCCGTCTGTGGTCCGTCGCCCGTCGTAGGTCTGCGCGTGCGCGAGTCCCGGCATGACACACAACAGGGCCCAGGCGAGCAACGCCTTCACTGATCGACGAGGTGTCTTGGTGCGCAGAAGAAACTCCCAGTTCGTACTGGCAGAGCATGACGCCGTGCCGTCCAGACGTCAACCCCGATGTTGTGCAGCCGACGGAGTCACTCACTTTCTCGCGGTACTCCCACCGCCTCAAACTGGGCCGTTCCCTCGGCCGTTCGATGCCGCCACGGCGGATTGCCTTCATGAACGCCGCGGCCGGCACGGCAAGGACGGCCATCAGGGATCGACATGTGGGCGAGCATGGCCGCGAGTCGTCGCTTCATCGGGCAACACCAGCCGGGCGCAGGACGTCGACGAACACTAGCCCTGCGCAGATTGGGGCTGGGCATGTAGAGTGGGAACACTATGACCGTGTCACGACGGATCATCGTTGCCGTTGCCGTGCTGCTTCAGGGGATGCAGGCCGACGCGCCTGGTTTCGAACGGTGGAGTGGGGACGACCTGCAGAGACGACGTGACGCCCTGTCCGTAGCGGTCGGTGCCGATCGTTCGGCCCGTGAGACGCTCGCCGACTATGGCCACGCCAGCGGCGCGCATCGCGTCCGGTTCATTCACCGTGACGCCGACGGCGTGCCGGAGCAGCATGCGCACATCGACGATGTGGTCTACATCCACAGCGGCGCCGCCACGCTCCAGGTGGGTGGCACCCTGATCGACCCCACTGGCGGAAACAACGGGGAGTACACCGGCACCGGTATTACCGGCGGCGTGCGGCAGTTGGTGGGGCCAGGTGACATCCTGCGGATCCCAGCCGATACGCCACATCGCTACCTCGTACCGGATGGCGCGGACGTCACCTACGTCCTTGTCCGGATGCCGGCCCTGCTCCCGGGCGGGACCATCCCTGACGACGCTCCGGTCCTCGCATTCGATCCAGCCGGCTTCGTCCGCTGGGGCGCCACCGAGCTGCAGCGCCGAGATGCGGCCCTGGCGGACAGGATGGGGCCGGACCGAGACGCGAGGGAGACGCTGGCCGATTTTGGGAGCCCGACCAGGTCGCACCGTTTCCGATTGATTCGTCGAGACGGGAACGGTCGACCCGAAATTCACGACGACATCATCGATGTGGTGTTCGTGCAGAGTGGGGCCGGGGAGGTGCTCGTCGGTGGAGAGATGCTCGACCGGGACGGGAGCTTCGGCTCCGGAATCGCGGGTGGGACTCGACACCCCGTCGCGGCCGGAGACGTGCTGCACATCCCGGCCGGGATACCGCATGGGTACCTGGTATCCGAGGGCGGCGGCCACCTCACCTATGTGTTGGTGCGGGTACCTGCCGTTCTGGCCGAAACACGCTAGGTGTCGCGCGCTCCCCTGGGCGTCCCACGGCTAGTCCGCGCCGGTGTTGCCGGGCCTGATCGTCGGCGGTATCTCGCGACCTGCCTCGTAGAACCGCATCGACACTGAATTGACGCAGTGACGCGTGTTCTTCTCGGTCATCCGCTCTCCGGAAAAGACGTGACCGAGGTGACTGCCGCAGTTGTCGCACACGATTTCGACCCGTCGACCGTCGGCGTCGAGGGATCGCTGGACGGCTCCTGCGATTTCATCGTCGAAACTCGGCCATCCGCAGCCGGAGTGGAACTTGTCCTGCGCGCGATACAGCGGCGCGTTGCAGCGGCGGCAGGCATAGGTGCCTTCGGCCTCGGTATTGTCGTATTCGCCGGAGCCCGGATACTCGGTGCCCTTGTGCAGAATGACGTGCGCCTCTGCCGGAGTGAGTGCGTTGTACTCGTCTGCCATACCGCGGGTCCTCATGGTGTCGTGACTAGGCAAATCCCATGCT
>SXOW01000001.1 GCA_005778315.1 Acidobacteriota bacterium | reverse complement strand
GGAGATCCTCCTGGCCGAACTGTTCGTCCGACGCAAACGGCAGCTCGAACGCCGCGCACTTGATGTGGTCCAGGAGGATCTGAAGATTGTCTGGATTGATGAGGGCATGCTCTGGTGACCCCTCGAAGAAATAGTCGGGATGCTGCACGATGAACTGGTCGATTGGACCGCTACTGGCCACCATGATCGCCACCGAGCGCGTGCTCCGCCTTCCGGCCCGCCCCGCCCGCTGCCAGGTCGCGGCGATCGTGCCCGGGTACCCGGCCATGACACACACGTCCAGGGCCCCGATGTCGATACCGAGCTCGAGTGCGCTGGTCGAAACAACCCCAGACACGGTCCCCGCGCGCAGCCCCCGCTCAATGTCACGGCGTCGGATCGGCAAGTAGCCTCCTCGATACCCTCGAATGGCATCGGCGCCCTCTGGAAGGTGCCGACACGCCTCCTTCAAGTAGGTGGTCAGGATCTCTGTGACCAGCCGACTTTGCGCGAACACAATCACCTGCAGCCGCTGTGTGAGGAACATCGTGGCAAGGCGACGCGTTTCCGCCACATAGGACCGGCGAATACCGAGCTGCGGATTCACGACCGGCGGATTCACCAGCGCAAAGATCTTCTCGCCCCTCGGCGCCCCGTTGCGGTCCACCAGTTCCACCGTCTCGCCGGTGAGTCCCTCGGCCAAGGCCTTCGGGTTGGCGATGGTGGCGGACGAACAGATGAACACCGGTGACGACCCGTAGTGCGCGCACACACGCCGGAGTCGTCGGAGGATATTGGCCAGATGACTCCCGAAGACGCCACGGTACGCATGCAGCTCATCGATGACGACATAGCGCAGATTCTCGAACAGCTTCGCCCAGCGGGGGTGGTGCGGCAAGATGCCGGAATGCAGCATGTCGGGGTTGGTCAACACCAGGTGCGCCCGCCCGCGGACCGCCCGGCGTGCATCCTGTGGGGTGTCGCCATCATAGGTATGGGCGCCGATCGACGCGTGCTCTTCAAGCCTGGCGGTCAGCGTGAGCAACTCGGCGAGCTGATCCTGTGCGAGGGCCTTGGTCGGGAAGAGATACAACGCACGCGTGGAGTGGTCCTGGAGAATCGCGCTGAGCACCGGCGCGTTGTAGCAGAGCGTCTTGCCTGAGGCCGTCGGCGTAATGGTGACGACGTGTCGGCCGGCCAACACGTGCTGCATCGCGTCGGCCTGATGCGTGTAGGGCCGGGTGATCCCGCCCGCGGCCAGCGCGGCTCGTAACCGCGCATCAATCCCCTCCGGAAAGTCTGCGAACTGCGCGGATTCGGCTGGAAGCCGGCGCCAGGCGGTGACGATGTCACCGTCGGCCGGTACCAGGGCCGATGCCGACGACAGGTCGACCTGTCCTCCAGGGGCCAGATCCTCAAGGACCGCTTGCAAGGCCGCATCGCGCTGCCCCTGCGACAACAGCGGTGTCGAGGCTGATCCCGTCAGCGACCGTGCTGCTTCTCCCTGCATGGTCGTCAATGCTAGCAGGCGAAGGAAAGACGATCAAGAAACGAAATAAAAGCGGAGGTTATTAGAACTGGGCCTTCGACTGACAGCCGTCGACGGTGATGCAGGCGCCACTGATCCAGCTGGCGCGGGAGGATGCGAGGAACGCCACCACGTCGCCCACTTCCTCGGCGCGACCGAAGCGGCCGAAGGGAAGCTCACGGGCCACGAAGGCGGCCATCCCCTCCGGATCTTCGGCCTGCCGCGTTGCCCAGGAGCCGCCTGGAAAGGAGACCGAGCCTGGCGCGACGCTGTTGACGCGGATGTTGTCACTCGCCAGCTGACCAGCCAGAGCTTTTCCGAGACTGATCTCGGCCGCTTTGACCGCGTTGTATGTCATGCGACCACCGGACTCTCGGCCCCAGATCGAGGCGATCATGATGATCACACCGCCCCCCCGCTGGCGCAGATGCGGGACGGCCTGCCGTGAGGCGCGGATGGCTGGAAACAGCGTGTGGTCGAGCGCCGCCTGCCACTCGGTGTCCGGCGTGTCGACCACGCCGCCTCCACCAGCCTTGCCGACATTGTTGACCAGAATGTCCAGTCCACCGAAGGTGTCAACGGCGTGGTCGATGACGGCCGCCACACCGTCCGCGGTGCTGAGATCCGCTTCCACACCGACGACGGCGTCCTCGGTATCGGCCAGGCCCCTCAACTCGTCCACCGCGTCGGCGAGCCGCTCGGCGCCACGGGCACACAGGCAGACGCGTGCGCCTTCACCGACGAGCGCTCTGGCGCTGGCGAAACCAAGACCGCGACTCGACCCGGTGACCACCGCCGCCTTCCCCGCGAGACCCAGATCCATGACCTACGGTCTCCCCCCCGTCAAATCGTTCAACCGCCAGTCGAACTCGTGGTACGCGAGTTGAAAGGTGTTCTCCGCAAGAAAGGCCTGCTCGGACGGGAACAACGCGGGTGCGATGAGCGACACCACACTCCGCTCGATCGCACTGCGTCCGGTGCCATCCTCTGTCCCGGCCAGGCTGGCAAAGCGCTCGGCCTGCCATCCGATAAGCGCGCTGATGACGACCTCACCGGCGGCCCGGTCTACTGTGACATGTAGCGGCGTGGTCGCGAAGTCAGCTACGACCGCGTCCAACTGCGCGTCGAGGCTACGCTCCTCGAACGGCTCGCTCCGCAAACGCGGGCTCCCGACGGCGCCGCGGCCGAGGGCCAGATGCGCTCGCCGATCTGCGAAAGCAGCGATCCGTTCATCTTCGATCGCCTGCAACGTCAACCGCTCCCCCCCGATCGCGTGCTCGCGCGCCGTGAACATGCCAGGAATCTGCATCACGCTCTTCGCGGGATATTCGACCGCGGTGCCGGCGATCGGATACGCATCGATCACCGTTCGCAAGACGAGTGCGTTGTAGCCGTTGATCCAGTACGCCAAACGACGGTCCGCCGACCACGCGTCGAACCCTGGTGGCCGCGCGGCCAACGTCGCGATCACCTCGTCGAGGGCGCGACGCTCGACCTTCAGCGCGGCGTAATAGACAAATCCGTCTCGGACATACTGGTCGAGAATGCGCGCGAGTCCAGCCGTTGGCGCCCCCTGGCCCCCGGCGGCAATGACGCCGGTGGGCGCTGTCGTCCAGAGCGCGACGAGCAACATCGGGCAAACCCGGAGCCACGCGACGCGCGAGCGGAGCGGGGCGATCCAGACCACTAGGCGCTCAGGCACAAGGCACGCATAATACCCCACCAGCATCATGTTGACCGCCGCCACTCTCGGCATGACCGGTTATGGCCTCTACTCGCTCGGGGCCGGGCTCGTCGACCTCTTCGGGCCGTCGCAGTTGACCTGGTTGGCCAACTTGCTCGCCATCGCGCTGGGAGCGACGCTGGTGGTGGCGGCCGTGTTCGTCCGCGTCGGGCTCCCGGGGGGCCTCGCCCTCACGCTGACCGCCCTCTTCGGTCTGCAGTCGCTGTCGCTGCACAGCGCCGCCCGGCTGTATGGACAGGTGGCACTCGAACCGCAAATCGCTCGTGCCCTGTTCGGAGTGCTGCTGGTCGGACTTGCGTACTTTGGGGCGGTTTCGACTGGTGCGGCGGACCCCAGCGCGCCCGGGGATAGTGCAGACTAGTGCCGTGTATCGGTGGAACCCGCGCGGCATCCACCCGTGGCGCAGGCCCGGTGTCTGGCCTGGACACGGTGGGGCAACCGCTCCGCGGTTACGCGCACCCACTGGTCGCGCCACAGTTGACGCATTTATAGCAACTGCCGTTACGAATCATGATGGCGCCGCAGGTTGAGCAGGGCGGCGCGTCCTGATCGTTCTGTATGGCGAACGGAGTCCCGCGGTTGGATGAACCTTGATCGCGGGCACCGGCTGCAGCGGACACGCCCTCGTTGCTCGTCTTGCGCTGCGGGTCGAAATGGGACGCCCTCATCTCGTTGCCGGCTGGCACATTGACGCCCGCATGAAACTGCGCTTCCTCGGACAGAAACTTCGTCGCCATCCAGCGAAACACGTAGTCGACGATCGACTTCGCCACCCGGACGCCGGGGTTCTTCGTCATACCGGACGGCTCGAACCGCACGTGACTGAACTTGTCGACGAGCACCTGGAGCGGCACGCCGTACTGCAAGGCGTAGGACACCGCCTGCGCGAACGCGTCCGCGAACCCGGAGATGGTGGACCCTTCCTTGGCCATCACCAGAAAGATCTCCCCTGGTGTGCCGTCCTCGAACAAGCCCACGGTGATGTAGCCTTCGTGACCCGCAATGTCGAACTTGTGGGTCATCGCTTTCCGCTCGTCCGGCAGTCGCCGCCGAGCCGGTCGTGGCATCGTGGCATCGACGTCCTTCTCAGCCTTCTTGGCCCCACGGGAGGTATTGAGCGGCTGCGTGCGCTTGCTGCCGTCGCGATAGATCGAGACCGCCTTGGTCCCCAGACGCCAGGCATCGATATAGGCCTGCTCGATGTCCTCCAGCGTCGCTTCCGTCGGCACGTTGATCGTCTTCGAGATCGCGCCCGAGATAAATGGCTGCGTGGCCCCGATCATCTTCACATGTCCCATGTAGTGGATTGAGCGAGACCCGTTCGCGGGCTTGAAGGCGCAGTCGAAGACGCCCAGATGAGCCGGGTCGAGATGTGGCGCACCCTCAATGGTCTCGTGCTCATCAATGTAGGCCACGATGGCATCGACCTCGTCCTGGGCGTATCCCAATTTGGCAAGCGCCATCGGCACGGTGTGGTTCACGATCTTCATCAGCCCACCGC
>SXOW01000204.1 GCA_005778315.1 Acidobacteriota bacterium | reverse complement strand
GGGTGGCACGGAGGTGGTCATGGTCAAGCGCGCCACCGTCGCCGACTCATAGACCCGCGTCCTCTCCGGCGTCCGTCATGTCGCACCCCCCCGCCTGGCTGGCTACCGCCATCGATATCGTGCTACGGGCTGGAGCGATTCAGACACGTCACCTGGGCACCGACCTTGAGATCGACAAAAAGGGCGCGATCGACCTGGTGACCAAGGTGGACTTCGAGGTCGAGCGGATGGCCCGCGAGACCATCGCGGCGCGATTTCCGGGTCACCTGGTGCTCGCTGAAGAACTGGAGAACGAGACCGAGAGTGAGTGCCGCCATTGGTGGGTGTTTGACCCGGTCGACGGTACGGTCAACTACGCCCACGGTCTGCCGCTGTATTGCTCGAGTCTTGCGTTGGAAGTGGACGGGCGGCCTGAGGTGGCGGCGGTCTACGACCCGACCCGGCGAGAACTGTTTACGGCCGAACGCGGGGTTGGCGCCTGGTTGAACGGAACCCCGTTGCGGGTGACTGGCGTGGACCGGTTGGTCGACTCCATGCTGTGCACGGGGTTTCCCTATGACGTCCATGAGACGGTCGCGGAGGTCGTCGGCCTCTTTGGCGCGTTTATCGCCGAGGCTCGGGCCGTTCGCCGGTTGGGGTCCGCAGCGCTCGACCTGTGCTACGTCGCGGCGGGCCGGTTGGACGGGTTCTGGGAGCAGCGCCTGCACCCCTGGGACCTGTCTGCGGCCAGCCTGCTGGTCGAAGAGGCCGGAGGTCGGGTGACGCGATTCGACGGCACGCCGTTCGACACCCGGTGCGGGCAGATCGTCGCCTCGAACGGCCCCATTCATGACGCGATGGTTGCGGTCATCGACTCTCATACGCGGCGTGCTCCAAATCGGACGGTTTGAGCTCTCGCTTGGACACCGGCGCGTTTCGAAGCGCCCCTATCCCCACAGAAAACAGCCGTTTTTGCCTCCACCGCCGCTGGCATCATTCCTGCTCTCCTACAGTTCGTGGTTGCCGGTGCGGCTGACGACCGGCGGGAGGAGAGCCGATGTCGACGAGAAAACGAGTCCTGCGAGTCATGACGGTGTCCGCTGCTGTGTGGGCTGGGGGTGTCACGCTGGCCACCGCGCAAGCACAGTCGGTAAGCCTCAATCTCGGCTATTTTTCGCTGCAGGGGCAGGACACACGGGATTTCGACGTGTTGTTGGCGAATAGAGAGCTGTTTGCGTTTGACGTTGACCAGTTCAACAACGCGAGCATCGGCGCCGAATGGCAGATCGGGATCGGCGATTTTGTCGAGGCCGGGCTCGGCGCCTCTTTCTACCAGCGGACCGTGTTCAGCGTCTACAACGACTTCGTGAATGAGGACGGTACCGAGATTCCGCAGGACTTCAAGTTGCGGGTGTCGCCCGTCACGGCAACCGCCCGGTTCTACCCGTTCGGGTTGCGGTCGGCAGTGCAGCCGTTCGCGGGAGCGGGGATCGGGTTCTTCAACTGGCGATACAGCGAGGTCGGCGAGTTCATCGACTTCGACACGTTCGAGGTGTTCCAGGACCGCTTCGTGGCCACAGGCAATGACGTCGGGCCCGTGTATGTGGGGGGAATCCGCGTGATGCCGAGTGACCACTTCGGCGTGGGTTTCGAGCTGCGCTACCAGGATGTCGACGGGCGTGTCGGGATTGACCAGGGGTTCCTGGAGGAGCGTATCGACCTGGGTGGTCTCACCGCGTCGTTCACCGCCAACTTCCGGTTCTGAACCCTGCAGACAGACAGCCCTGAGCTCGGCCCTGGCACCGGCCGCGCTCGGGGCCGAGCTGACCCCTTCCGCGGCTATACTTGCCTTTCATCGCTGGCGCCTCCGCTCTCGCGCCGGTTCCGCGACGCCACGGACACCCCATGAGCCGGTTGGTCACTTGGATCGAGGCTTTCGCGGCCTCGCTCGGCGGACCTGGTCTCTTCGTCGTCGCTTTCCTGGATTCGTCGTTTATCTCGCTCCCGGAAATCAACGACGTGCTCGTCGTCATGATGGTGGCACGTGACGAAACGCTCATGCCGTACTACGCGGCCATGGCGACGTCCGGGTCGGTCTGTGGCTGTCTGGTGCTGTATGCGATTGGCCGGCGGGGAGGCGAGGCGCTGCTGCGCAAGCGGTTCGGTGGACCGCGGCTCGACCGGGCGATGTACTGGTTCCGGCGACTCGGGGTCCTGGCCGTCGTGATTCCCGCTCTGCTACCTCCGCCGGCGCCTTTCAAGATCTTCGTGCTGCTCTCGGGGTTCACGCGGATGCCGTTGGCCCGGTTTGGTGGTGCGGTCGCGTTCGGGCGCGGGGTCCGGTATTTCGGTGAGGGCGCACTGGCCGTCCGGTATGGCGATGAGGCGATCAGCTTGCTGGAGACGCACGGAGCCTCTGTGTCACTGGTCCTGGCCGGGGTTGCGCTCATCGCGGTCGTCACATGGGTCTTCATGCGGCGTCGGCGATCGACCGCGCCGGAGACGCCACCCGTCGACGTCTAACTCGCTTCGGTACAACGAGTTGTGTTGACCCAGGTTCGAACGTGGCCCTATAATTTTGGCGAAGCCAGCCCCGCAATCTGAGGGCTCTGCCCACAACCAATTCATGCGTCCAGAGCTCTCGGTCGTCATTCCGCTTCTTGATGAGGCCCCCAATGTCGAGGCGCTTTGCCGCGAAGTGACCGACACGCTCGAGGCGTGGGGACGTTCGTTTGAAGTGGTTCTCGTCGATGACGGCAGCACCGACGACACCTTTAAACACCTATCCCGCCTCCAGGCCGCCGACCCTCGGCTCCGTGTAGTCCGTTTGCGGCGGAATTTTGGCCAGACAGCGGCGTTCAGCGCCGGGTTCGCCACAGCCCGAGGCCAACTCATCGTCACTGCAGATGGCGACCTGCAGAATGACCTGCGCGACATCCCGCGCATGGTTGAGAAGATCGAAGAGGGCTATGACATCGTCTGCGGGTGGCGGAAGGACCGCAAGGACGCCTGGTTGTCCCGACGGCTGCCGTCCGTCCTCGCGAATGCGCTGATCTCACGCGCGACCGGCGTGCGTCTCCACGACTATGGCTGTTCGCTGAAGATCTTTCGGTCGGCAGTCGTGAAATCGCTGCGGCTCTATGGCGAGATGCACCGCTTCATTCCAGCCATTGCCAGCGAACAGGGCGTACGGGTTGCAGAAGTGGTGGTGAACCATCGCGCGCGCACGCACGGCACGTCCAAGTACGGTATCTCCCGCACCGTTCGCGTACTCCTCGATCTCGCGACCGTGAAGTTCCTGTTGAACTATTCCACGCGGCCGCTTCAGATTTTTGGACTGATCGGGCTGCTGATGGGGAGCCTCGGCGTGCTGGTGACCGGATGGCTCGTGTATGTTCGGCTCTTTGAGGGGCAGTCGATTGGCAATCGGCCGTTGCTGCTGTTCGGCATCTTGCTGGTGTTCACGGGGTTGCAACTGGTGACGCTCGGGCTGCTGGCGGAGATGCAGGCGCGGACCTATCACGAGTCCCAGGGGAAACCGACGTATTACATCCGCGAGGTGCTCGATGCCCACGCCGGTGACGCGATTGCGACGACTGGTCCGCGCCCGAACCGTGACGTGGCGGAAAACCCGGTTCCGGTGCCGGTGGGACGCGGGTAGGCCGGCCCAACACCGTCATCTGTCATGACCTTCGCCTCCTCCGACAGGCGTGCGCTGGCGGTCCTGGGGCTCGCTGGCTCGGCCGTCGGGGCGGCGGCATGGCTGGTGCCGGCATCGCACCACATCGTCTCGTCTCGGGGCGGTGTCCCGGGACGGGTGGTACTGATCGCGTCGCCCTGGTGGCTGGCGGTGACGATTGCCGTCGGTGTGGTGTCGTGCGCGGGGTGGGCGTGGTGGTGGTGGAGCGGCGACCGCCCGCTGCGCACCGCCGCCTATCTCGCCGCCCCGCTGCTGCTGCTCTGGCTCTGGGTGGTGCCCTACCTCCCGTGGGTACCGGGACAAGTCCCGCTCCTCCTGCTGCTGGCCGGGCCGCTGCGCTGGCTGGTGTTGGCGCTGGCCCTCTTGGGGTGCGTAGTCAATGCCAGCCAGTCGGGGGTGTTGGCGCGACCCAAGCCGTCGTGGTCGTGGCCGGGACGTCGTCTCGTATTCGCGGCCAGCCTCATCCTGTTCCTGGGTGGCGGACAGTATGTGAAGCAGACCCAGGGCTTCGGAGGCGACGAGCCGCACTACCTGGTCCTGGCTCACAGCTTGCTCGCCGACCAGGACCTCCGCATCGAGAACAACCACGACAACCGCGATTACTGGGCGTTTCATTCGGCGGAGCTGCCGATGCACTATCTGGCCCGCGGTCGAGATGCCGTTGTCTATTCGATTCACGGGCCGGGACTCCCGGCCCTGTTGGTGCCCGCCTACGCAGTGGCAGGCCACTGGGGCGCCCTGGCGCTGGTCGGGCTGTTTGCCGCGCTGGCGGCGTTGGCCATCTTCGACCTGGCTGCGACAATCGCGCCGCCACCCGTGGCATTGGCGACGTGGGCCGCCGTTGCGCTGACCGTGCCGTTCGGGTTGCAGAGCTGGCTGATCTTTCCGGAGATGCCGGCGGCCCTGCTGATGGCCTGGGCGGCGCTGTGGGTCTGGCGGGATCCTCCCGCACGGGTCGGGGTCTGGGTAGGTCGGGGCGCAGTGCTGAGCCTCTTGCCCTGGCTGCACATGAAGTTCTCCCTGCTGTTGTTCGTGGCGGGCCTGTGGCTCGCCTACCGGCTGCTGCCGCGCTGGCGCCTTGTCGTCGCGCTGCTCACGCCCATCGGGGTGTCCGGGGTGCTGTGGCTGGGGTCGTTCTACGTCATGTATGGCGATTGGAATCCGACCGTGGCCTACGGCTACTCGCAAGGGGCCGAGCTCGACTGGCTCAACGTCCCACGTGGGCTGCTCGGGCTGTCGTTCGACCAGGAGTATGGACTGTTGCCGTACAGCCCGATCTTTGCGGCCGCACTCGTCGGCGCGTGGGTGATGGCTCGACGCCGGGACATGCGCGGTCATCTCGTCGGTATCCTGCTGGTCATCGGGCCGTTTCTAGCCAGCACCACGAACTACTACATGTGGTGGGGGGGCGGCAGTGTCCCGGCTCGGTTTGTCGTGCCCATCCTGCCGTTGGTGGCGCCCCTCATCGCGGTCGCGTTCCGCGAGTGTCGCAGTCCAGCCGCCCGCGGGGTGCTGGGCGCGGGTCTGGCGTACAGCCTCGTCGCGTTCGTCACCGTGGTCGCGCGTCCTGCCGCCATGCTGATGTACAACGACCGGGATGGCACGGGTCGGCTGGTGGAGACCGTGCAAGCCGGTGTCCCGCTCACCGCGACGCTGCCCAGCTTCATCGATCCGGACATCGTCGTCCAACTGCCGATGGCCGGTATCTGGGTGGTGGCGGCGATCGCGGCGGCCCTGGCGACCCGGTGGGTGTCGAGGCGCGTCGAGGCGAGCACCTATTTCAGCGCGGTGCTGGCGGCGCTGTTGTTTGGTGGGGCTGGGAGCGTGCTGGCCGCCGCGACCCTCTCGGACCCTGTGCCAAAGGGCATCGTGCACAGTGGTCGGCAACGGCTCTTGGAGATGTATCCAGGCGAGCGGTTGCGAGGGTTCAGCTACGAGAGCGGCGGCTGGTGGGGCGCCTGGTTGACCGATGCCGAGTTGATGGCGCGGGCCACGCTCGAGCCCGACGTGGACGGTGAGAGCAGCGATCCGAGCCGACTCACGCAGCCATTCGCGCTGCCGGCTGGCCGCTACGACCTGTTGGTATGGTTCTCCGAGCAGCAGGTGATCGACGGACACGTCTTTCTGTCCTACGATCGGACCGCCGGCATCTTGGCAAGGGCCAACGGACGGGCGACGAATCCTGCCGTGGTCCCCCTGGACCTCCCGGTCGCCCTCGGCGCACTTCGGATCGGGGCGACGAGCGCGGCGCTGGCTCGCACCGTGACCAGGGTGGCTCTGGCGCCGCGCGCGCTCGCGCCGCGAGCGCGGCCAGGGGACGTGGGCCGCGTCCTCGCCGTGAAGCCGGTGGGCGAGCGGGTGGGGGCCTACGTGCTGTTCATGGACCTGAACACCTTTGTCGAACCCGAGAACAACTGGGTGCAGGGCGGGCACGTCAGCGAATTGCGCGTGTCGCCGGCCGACGCCACGACCATGCGGGTTCGCATCCGGAATGGCGCGGCCGACAACCGCATCGAGGTGCGCGCAGGCCAGCAGAGCGAGACGCTGACGCTTGCCGCCTGGGAGACCAGCGAACTGGTGATTGACGTACCGGTTGGCGAGGAGCGTCCGGCGCTGATTCCCGTCTTCGTCGCTCCCGAGCGCGGGTTCGTGCCGGCCGAAGCCGACCCGGGGTCCACGGACCGGCGGGTGCTAGGGTGCACGGTGACGGTCGAGTTGGACTCGTGACCGCGGCCCACGCGATGCCGACCGGCCCCGTGCACGTCGCGTTTCTGGGCTGCGGCTTTATCACCGACGTCCACAGCCGACAGCTGAAACGGCTCCGGGACGAGGTGGTCTGCAGCTATGCGAGCCGCAACGGCGAAAAGGCGGAGCAGTACCGACGCCGCTACCTCGGCGTGGGAAGCTACGACCGCTATTCGGCTGCGATCAACGACCCCAGCGTGCATGCGGTGGTCATCGCAGTACCGCCACGGTTTCATCTCGAACTCACCGAGCAGGCGCTGGCGGCTGGCAAGCATGTGCTGGTCGAGAAACCGGCGTACACGAGCACGGCCGATTACCTGCGGGTGCAGGCGGCTCGGGCTCGAGCCGACCGCGTCCTGCTCGTGGGCGAGAACGACCACTACAAACCACTGGCGGTCTGCCTGCGGCGGCTGCTGCGTGACGGCGTGATCGGTGACCTGTTGCTGGCGCACTTCACCACGCTCCTGAAGCGGTTCAAGTCAGCGGACGACTGGCGGAACGACGAGAGCATGGCGGGCGGAGACGCCTTCTTCGAGGAGGGCATTCATTGGTTGCACATCGCCAACAGCCTCGGGCCGGTTATCACGCAAGCGTACGGCTTCCGGCCACCACCGGCGAGGGAGGGACCAGACCGTCGCGCGAAGAGCATGTTCGTCGCCTTCCGGTATGACAATGCCGCGGCGGGGTCGCTGTACTATTCCCGGGAAGTGCCGTCGCTGTTTCGCGGGCTCCGGTTCTCGAAACTGTTCGGACGGGACGGCATCATCACCTTCGAGTCGAACGGCGCCGCGGTGCTGGTGCGAGGCCTCGGCGGTCCGCGGGTCATCCTCCCCGGGTTTCGGGATATCCGTGGCTATCAGGCGATGTATCGGGACTTTGTTGGGGCGATTCGCGACGGCCGGGCCCCGGAGATGAGCATCGAGACCGCCCTGGCCGACCAGCGCCTCATGGACCAGATCTACGCCACCGCCGACGCACCTCCGGGTGACTCGCAGGTCCAATGACTCGCCAGCGCTTCGACATCATCATCATCGGAAGCGGGGCCGGGGGGGGCACGCTCGCCCACGCGCTGGCCGACACCGGCGCTGAGATTCTGCTGCTCGAGCGTGGCGCCGGCGTGCCGCAGGAGCCTGAGAACTGGGATCCGAGCGCGGTGTGGAAAGACCTGCGGTATCGCGCAGACGAG
>SXOW01000203.1 GCA_005778315.1 Acidobacteriota bacterium | reverse complement strand
GGAACCGGCCGGCCAATATTGGCAGGCGGTCGCCGAGATGCGTGTGGGCCAGACAGAGGAAGCCACGCGCGCCTTCCGAGCCCTCGTGCAGACGCAGCCCTACGATTACTACGGGCTGCAGGCCCGGGCACGCCTGGTTGCACTCGGGGCGGAGGCCGCGGTCCCGGACTCACCGCCGCGTCGGTTCCCCTCGCTCGCGCTTGACCCGACGTCGGCCGGCGAGGCGGAGTTCAAGGCCGCGATGGTGCTGGCACGGGCCGGGTTGATCACGGACGCCGCCCGGTATCTGGGACGACTCAGCAACACGCGACGGGGCGACAGCGGTTTGGCGCTGCTAGCAGCCCGAGCCTCCGCGGACGCTGGAGACCACCGCGCCGTAGCGACGCTCCTCGCCAATCACTTCGCCGGCTACCTCCAGCGGCCGGCCGAGGCGCTCCCGGAAGACTTCTACAGCCTGGTGTACCCTCGACCGTTCCTGGAAGCGGTTGAACAGGCCGCCTCGGGACGCGAACTGAACCCGGCGATCCTGTTCTCGTTGATGCGTCAGGAGTCACGCTTCGACCCCAACGCGCGCTCCGTCGTGGGCGCACTCGGGCTTTTTCAGATCATGCCTTACAAGGCGACGGAACTCGGCCCACGGGCCGGACTCGACGAATTGTCGGCGGTCGACTTCGAAGACGAAGCCGTGCTGCTCCAACCGCGCGTGAACGCCGCCATCGCCGCCACGCTGGCGAGCGACCTCCTGGCGCTCTTTGGTGGCGCCTTGGCCCCCGTCATCGCGTCCTACAATGCGGGCGAGGAGCGGGTGGCCATCTGGTGGGAGTCTGCCCGGGACCTGCCCGAAGACCTGTTCGTCGACACGATTCCGTACAGCGAGACGCGACGATTCGTGCGGGAGGTGCTCGCCAACGTGGCGGGCTATCGGCGGGTCTGGGAGACGGCACCCACCCCCACGGGAGCGGCGCTCGTCCCCCAGACACCGAACCGGCCGGCCTACGCGAACGGGTTCTCGTCTGCCGATGGCCCGTAGATCGACGGCACCGGCACCTCATTCATCCTGAGATACACGCCAAGCTGGGCCCGGTGATGGATGACATGGTTCATCACGAAGCTGCGGAGCACCGCCACCTTGGGCATCGACATCGTCGTTTGGCCGTTGTGCAGCAATGTCCATGGCTGCATCAACGTGTCATCGCTCGCGCCGGCAATCGCCGCACGCGCCTCTGCCGCTTTCGCGTCGAACGTCGCAAGTAATTCGTCGACGCTGGTCGGCGTTGGCGGGACAGCCATCGGTTCTCCTCCCGGCGCCAGATCCAGCTGATCGGTGGCAATCGTCATCGACGTCCACCCGACGAGGTTCGCGATATGCCCAGCCAGCCAGATCATCGAGCCCGATTTGACGTGCGGCCGCCAGTCGAACTTGTCGACCGGTACTCGTTCCAAAGTCTTTCGCACTCCGGCCATCTCCTGATCGAACTCCGGAAGCAACGCGTCGCGAATCGCCATGTCAATCTCCTGTGTCCAGCGGGTGCAGCGCCAACGGGGGGGCGTATACTGTTCGGCAGTTCCGCCTCGGGCCCATGTTACTTGCAGACCTCTACGGGAGCCCCGCTATGACTCACCTATTTCTCCGCGCCACCGTCGGCGCCTTCGCCCTGGCGCTACTGGCGCCGAGTGGCACGGACGCGCAGACCACGCCGAAAACCCCGTGGGGTGATCCGGACCTGCAAGGCGCATACACGAACAAGACCATCACACCGCTGGAGCGACCCGAGTCGGCCGGGGACCAGGTGTTTCTGACATCGGAGGAGATCGCGTCGCAGGAACAGGCGCGGCTCAACCGCAACGAGGAACTGCTGCTCGCACCGGCCCAGCGCACGGTGGCCGGCGGCGACGTGGGCGGCTACAACAATGTCTGGCTCGATGGCGGCACCCGCCCGACGGGGCGCACGTCGTTGATCTCCGATCCGGCCAACGGTCGGATGCCCCCGCGGCACAGCGCGGCGGTCACCCGCAAAGCGGCCCACGACGCCTCGTTCCCGGTTGACGGCCCCTTCGACTCCTGGGAAGACCTGGAGTTGAACGACCGATGCCTGGTCTGGTCGGCTGGTCCGCCGATGCTGCCGAGCGCCTACAACAACAACTTCATCATCATGCAGACCCCGGGTCTGGTCGCTATCTACGTTGAGATGATCCACGACTTCCGGATGATTCCTTTGGATCGCCCCGGACACGTGCCAACGTCGATCCGTCAGTGGCACGGCGATTCCCGCGGGCACTGGGAGGGCGACACACTCGTCGTCACCACCCGCAATCTCCGGAAGACAACTGCGAACGCGGGAGCGGTCGGCGGCGATCCAGTGCTGCTCCGCATCGCGAACGGTTCGGATGAAGACACCATCACGGTGACCGAACGGTTTGCGAGGCTTGACGACACCACGGTCCACTACGAGTTCGTCATCAGTGACCCGACGCATTGGACCAGCGACTGGACTGGCGAGTTTCCGTTCGTCGCGCTGCCGACAGGGGAGCAGCTCTACGAGTACGCCTGCCACGAAGGGAACTACAGCATGCCGAACATCCTGGGCGGGGAGCGGCAGCGCGAACTCGAGGCACGCACGAACCAGCCCTAGCAGAGTCTCGCCAGCGCGGCCGTTGTCACGCTGACGCTTGGCATCGGCGCCGTCACCGCACTCTTCAGTGGGGTTGATGCGACTCTGCTGCGACCGCTTCCATATCCGGATGTGCGGGGCTCCGGCTTTTTCAGACCATGCGCTGAGTGAAAGTTGCGGCACAATCAGGCCCGACGGGCCAGGAGGCGTGCCGTGAAAAAGAAGCGATTCTGGACCGAGCAAATCGGTGCCGTGACCTCGACTTCAGTCGCCGTGGCAAGCCGACCGACAACGCGGCGATCGAATCGTTCAACGGGCGATTTCGATCCGAATGCCTGCACCTACACTGGTTCCATTCACTGGAGGATGCGGACGGATAGCGCCTTTCACCATGGACGACATGCTCGAGCGTCAAGCACGTAGCTTGGAGAGCTGGCTGGGGCTCCCGCGGCCTTGGACGCATCTCTGACGCCGGGCCGCCACCGGCCCGTCGGCGGCATCCGGTGCTACGATCCCAATCCAGGCCATCGTAGAGGTCAGGTGTCAAGCAACTCGACGGCGGCCGGACAAGCGGTCAGCCACCCGCCTGGGTCCCGGAGCCGGGTCAGCCAATCGGGCGGCGCCTTCACGCGGAACTCGAACTCACCAGCGTCGAGCCGCAGAAAGCGGAACGACCCCTTCGACTGCTCGCCTTCGACGGCGCCGCCCTCGGGCGCGGTCGGACCCGCCTGCTGTCCGTGAAGCCCTCGACGGCCGCGACGTCGCCTGAGGAGCAGCACGGCCCCCGCCAGGACCAGGGCCGTCGCGGCGACGGCCGTTCGCTTCCGGCCTTGGAATGGCGACCGAATTGACGGGCACGGAGCGATGACCGAACGAACCATCGCGCGGCAGCGGAGACCGCGCCCGCTACCTGAACCGTCCGGTCCGTGCTGCCGACATCGACGACGAGGATTTCGTGGAGCCGGCTGAGGGCCACCGCCCGCCGGAGGAATCTGCCGATACGCGCCTCCTCGTCCAGGACCGGCACGATCAGTGTTTCTTTCGGGCTGTTGGATCCTGTAACGCACCCCGCTCGGAGGAGACCACCTTCGGCATGGATGACGTCCCTGCGCCCGCATGTCGCATTCCCTGGCTTGCCGACGCTGTCCGTCCCTCAGTCGTCAGTAGAAGCCTCCTCACCCGCGGTTATTGTTGGCACGCTGCTCATCCTCATCAACCACGGGGATGCCCTACCAGCTCGTCGCGCAAGTCGAGTGGACCCACTAATTGCACTGCGCTGCGACTAGCAGATTGTGGGCGGAAGAGCTGCGCCGGCCTGAGCGTGATCCTGGTCAGGGCCCGTCCTCGACCGTAATCTGACCGATGGCCCACGGATGATCGATGCAGTGGTAAAGGAACGTACCGAGGTCACCGAGAGTAATCGACGCTGACGAGGCGGGTTCAACCGGCCCGGTGGTCCAGCTCCCGTCCCTGGCGGCGATCGAGTGCGTGATCTCGCCGTTGTTGATGAACTGCAGGCGCGCCCCCCGTCTGACCAGTGCTCGGGTGGGGTTGAAGTGGTGCTCGTCGAACCCGTAGCGGGTTCCGCCGACCATCCCTCTCGTGCCCTCGATCAGGGTGGCTGTTTCGATCCGCCGCGTCGCGGTCGGCTCCGGTTGGGGCCTCTCGTAGTCCTCCCAGGGGTCGAGCACCGGCTCGCCGCGGGCTGGGATCTCGCCGTCCAGGACGAACGACCACAGCTCGGTCCCCATCGTGATCGCGATGTGCTGCCGCCCGTCGAGCGCGTAGACGCTCGCGGGGCCCGGGCGCACGAGCGTGCCGGTCGGGCTGGTCCGGAAGGTCCACGCCCGCGTCCCGGTGCGGGCATCATAGGCTTCGACCTGGCCGCCAGCCGAGCCGCGGAACATCAGGCCACCGGCGGTGGTCAGCGGCCCGCTCGTCCCCAGCCAGGACGCCGGCATCTCATGCTTCCAGACGACACGGTTCGTGCGGGTGTCCACCGCGGCGAGGATGCCAACCGGGTCTGGTAACGTGAGCTCATTGTCGTCGAGTCGCCAGTGGAACGGGTCTTCGAACCGACGGGCGCGCCCTACGGTCGCCTGGCCCTGCGCGTAGATATAGCCGGTCTGCGGGCTGAACGACATCGGGGTGACTCGCACGCGAGGGATCGGGACCCCGGGAGCCACGATGGTGTGCTCGTTTACCATCGGTGGCGTGAAGCCGCTACAGCTCAACTCGAAGGGCGGCGGCACGCGATCGCGCCAGAAACTGCAGTCCGGCAAGATGCTCTCGGCCCCCTGCGGGAACGGTTGGGTGGCCGCCGTACGCTGATACGCATCCTGGGGGACCGCCCGTTCGTCGATCGGCGTCAGGGGCTCGCCGGTCTCTCGATCGAAGAGAAAGAGCAGCCCGTCGGCACGCATCGCCGCCACCGCCTTGCGCGGTTCGCCCGTGCCGGCGTCGTGGTCGTACAGGAGCAGCGGGGTGGCGATGTCGGCGTCCCACACGTCATGGCGAACCACCTGGTAGTGCCACCGCCGTTCCCCGGTCGCGATGTCGAGCGCGACGACCGACGCCGTGAAGAGGTTGTCGCCCGCCCGAATCTCGCCGCCGAACATGGGCGCCGGATTGCCGGTGGAGAAATAGACCAGGCCGAGGTCGGGGTCCACCGTTCCCACGAGCCAGACGCCTCCCCCACCCAATTCCCAGGTATCAGAGTCCTGCGGCCATGTCTCGTGGCCGAACTCGCCCGGCCGCGGCACGATGAAGAACGTCCACTGCGTCTCACCGGTTTCGGCATCCAGGGCCACGATCCGACCTTGCCCGCCGGTATCCCCGTTGGCCAGTCCGACGAAGACCCGACCAGCGGCATACATGGGCGCCGTCGTGACGGACTCGCCAGGTTCGGGCGGATCGCTGCCGACGGTCTCCAGCCACACCATCTCGCCCGTGTCCTGGCTCAGCGCCGCGACCTG
>SXOW01000202.1 GCA_005778315.1 Acidobacteriota bacterium | reverse complement strand
GCTCGCGTGGCTCGGGCTGTTTGCGTTCACCGTGGGCTCCTACTACGACTTCTCGGGGTACTCCGACATGGCCATCGGCCTCGGGCGCATGTTCGGGTTCCGGTTTGTCGAGAACTTCGGGGCGCCGTATCTGGCTGGCTCGCTGACGGACTTCTGGCAGCGGTGGAACGTCACCCTGCTCAACTGGTGTCGGCGCTACCTGTATCTCCCACTCACGTCCATAGGGGCGTCGGTCTGGGTGCGCGCCCGCCAGGTCGCCCTGTTGTTTCTCTGTGTCGGGCTGTGGCACGGCCCGGGCTGGACCGTCCTGGTGTGGGGCGGGGTGCACGCCACCGTCGTCGTCCTCGAACAGGTTTGGCTCGCCGAACGGCTGGCCAGGCTCCCGGCCGTCATCCGACACGCCTACCTGCTGCTGGTCGTCGTGCTCTCGTGGGTGGTGTTTCGCGCTGACTCCATGGCCGGCGCCGCCGTGGTGCTCGTGGCCATGAGCGGGTTGGGGAGTGGGGTGGAGGTCTCCAACGTTGCCCCCCTCGCGCTCACGCCATGGTTCTGGACCATGCTGTCGATTGGGGTGCTGTCGATCTCGCCGTTGTGGCAGGGAGGCGGTCGGTGGCTCGTCACCGTCGACGCGCTGACGACGTCCGTGCTGATTCTGATCTCGACCAGCTTCGTCTACCTGTGGCGTCGGCTCGTCAACACCGCCCGATTCCTGACGGGACGCCAGAGGACCCACTAGGCGTACCGCGGTGTACTAGACCTTCGACTTCGTTGGCTTGATCCGCCACCGCGCCGGCTCGTGATGCTGGAGATACTCCCGCCTGGAGATCGAGCCGATGAGCATGGACTTGGTCAGCCACCAATTCTTGGGCCTGGCGCCAAAGATGATGTGCGCCACGGCCAAGCCAGCAATCGACAGCCCGGTCATGCCGTGGAAGACATACACCCACCCCCAGGTGCCTTCTCCCAGAATGTACGGGTTGGGTGTGATGAACCAGGTCCCCATGCGCCACAGCATGACGCACCCCGTCACGCTCACGGTGCAGCCGGCAACGGTGAGGACCAGGTGATACAGCCGGTTGCCGATGGGATATTTGGCCGGATGCGGGCCCGGCACGTCATGTCCCGCCTCGCGCATGATCTCGGCTTTGAATTCCGGGATGTCCTTGGGACCGACCCAGATGGACCAGAAGTCGAGAAACAACGTGGTGTGCAGGATGTGGTAGATGATGGCGCCGGTCAGCGTGAGTCCCGCCGCGTAGTGGATACCGACCCAATCGAACTGCCACCCCATGATCGGAAAGAACGCCGTGCCGAGCAGGGTAAAGATGGATCCGGCCATCACCCAATGGAACAGGCGCGCCATGAAGGTGTGCCGTTTGACCCGTTTCGGGAGTTCGGGGTGCTTGGCTTCCAGCGCGTCCGTTTCCGCCTTCGCCCGCACGCGATGCGCCGACAGGATGATGTAGGACGCGTGGGCGACGAGGAACGTGATGCACACGAACACCGAGACCCACCAGATATTCCAGGCCACGTGGGTCAGCACGGTGCGTCCCCACGGGTCCATCGCTGTTTCGAGTATGCCCACGGTACCGTCCTCGTGGTCGGGATGAGCCGCGGCCGAGACGGTGACCGACCAGAACCCGGATTCTACCGCCGTTCTGGGACCGGTGCGGGATGCCCGACAGCGCCGTCTGGCAACCGCGCCGTCGGGTGATGGCCAGCCTCGGCGGATAGAATAGCCGGGCTGCTTCGGGTCGTGTTGCGCCCCACCCGGCCGCGTTACCGCTGGGACTTCAGTACAAGGAGCTACAGATGTCGTTGGACCACTACGTCACGCTTGGACGATCCGGATTGCGCGTCAGCCCTTTTTGTCTTGGCGCCATGACGTTTGGCGAGGATTGGGGCTGGGGCTCGAGCGTGGCGGACGCCGAAGCGATTCTGACCCGGTATCTGGACCAGGGCGGCAACTTCGTGGACACCGCCAACGCGTACACCAAAGGCCACTCAGAAAAGATCATCGGCGACTTTGTCCGCGGGGGCGGCGTGCGACGCGACCGGCTCGTCATCGCCACCAAGTTCTTCGCGAACCTGTTCCCTGGCGATCCGAACGCGGGGGGAGCCAGCCGCAAGTCATTGACCGCGGCCTGCGACGAATCCCTGCGGCGCTTGCAGACCGATTACATCGACCTGTACTGGATGCACTTGTGGGATCAGTTCACGCCGATCGACGAGACGATGCGCGCGCTCGACGACCTGGTTCGGGCCGGCAAGGTGCGCTATGTAGGCTTTTCGGACACCCCGGCGTGGAAGGTCGCGCAGGCGCAGGTCACAGCCAGCTTCCGGGGTTGGGCGCCGCTGGTGGCGCTGCAAATCGAGTATTCGCTGCTCGAACGCACCGTCGAAGGCGAACTCATTCCCATGGCACAGGAGCTGGGTCTCGGCGTGACCCCGTGGTCGCCGTTACGCGGCGGCGTGCTGACCGGCAAATACACACGGGAGAACGCGGCTTCGGTCGAGCCGGGCCGCGGAGCGCGGGTCAAGTCGTTCTTCAACGAGCGGACATTCGGAATCATCGACGAGCTTGTGCGCATTGCCGGTGAGCTCGAGACGAACCCCGCCGCGGTCGCGCTCGCGTGGGTGCAGGCCCGACCCGGTGTCGACTCCACCATCATCGGCGCCCGCACCATGGGGCAGCTCGAGAACAACCTGTCCGGGTTGGCCGTAACGCTGGATGCCGGCCACGTCGCGGCCCTCGACGCCGCGTCGACGCCAACGTTCGGCTTTCCGTTGCCGTTCCTGCAGGGCGCTCCGACGATCATGCACGCCGGCGCGCAGGTAGACGGTGTGCCGTCCGAGGTGTGGCCGATGGCGCCGAAGAACGACGCAGAGCGACATTAGGACTCTCTTGCTTGTCCGGTTGTTTCAGCTAACCCCAACATGTTGCGGTCAGCCCCCGCCCGCCACGTCCTGAGCGCCACGAATTCGCCGGAAGGGCGTCGGCGCGTGTCTGGTCCCCAGGCCGACGAGCGCCTGAAAGGCCGCCATGGGTTGCCGCCGCCGGTTGTGGCGAAGCACGAACTCGTCCACGTAGATCTGCAGTTGCCCCTTGCTG
>SXOW01000201.1 GCA_005778315.1 Acidobacteriota bacterium | reverse complement strand
GCGGCCGCCGTCGCCCACGGTGCGGTGACCATCCAGACGTTCGAGGCGCCCGGTGTGGCCGATCCGGCCATACAGCGGCTACTGCCGCGAGTCACGATGCGAACTGATGCGGCGGTGGGCGTCGGGCAACCCACCCTGACCGAGGCGGTGGTCGTTGTGCGCCTCCGGGACGGTCGCGTGCTGGAGCGACGCGTACGCGGCGCGCGTGGCTATCCCAACCGCCCACCGACCTCCGACCAGTTGGGGGCCAAGTTCATCGCCTGCGCCGAGCGGGCGGTGTCGCCGGACACCGCACGCGACGCGCTTGCCTGGCTCCGCGACCTGGAGCGTCAGCCCCGCGTGTCGGAGTTTGCGGATGTCCTCGCCGGCGTGCCGGCGTAGCTGACACAGGACGAGCCATGCACACAATGCCTACACGACGCGTTCGACGTTCCGTACTGTTTCTGCCAGCGGTTCGCCCGGACCGGTTTGCCAAGGCGCTGGCAACCGGTGCCGACGCGGTGTGTCTGGATCTCGAGGACGGGGTCAGTTTCGCCCAGAAAGATGAAGCGCGCGACAAGGCGCTGGGGCTGCTCGCGGAGCGGACACCGGGTCGCGCCGAGGTCATGCTTCGGATCAACGAGCCCGAGTCTGACCTCGGAGAACGAGATCTCAGCGCACTGCTGGCTTCCGGGGTGCGGCCGGACTCCCTCATGGTGCCGAAGGTCAGCGGGCCGGAGTCGTTGGCGACGTTGGATCGTCGGCTGGCCCCGCGGCTGGCCGACCTGCCGCTGATTGTGCAGATCGAGACCGCGGCGGGGTTGGCCGCAGCCGAGACCATCGCGACCGCGACCCCGAACGTGGCGGTCCTCTTCTTCGGAGCGGTCGATCTGTCGGCGGAGCTCGGCTGTGCGATCGAGTGGGATGCGTTGCTCTACGCTCGGTCCCGGGTGGTGGCGGCGGCGGCACTCGTGGGGGTCGACGCCATGGACACGCCGTTCATGGACGTCTCCGCTCCCGACGTGCTGAGCGACGAGGCGCGCCGTGTGCGTCGTCTCGGGTTCACGGGGAAAGCCGCGATTCACCCGACCCAAGTGTCGATCATTCAGGACGCGTTTTCTCCTGACCCGGCGGTGGTGGCGTGGGCCAGGCGCATGGTTGAGGCCTACGAGGCCAACAAAGGGGGCGTGCTGCTGGTCGAAGGCAAGCTGATCGAGCGGCCCGTCATTGCATCGGCGCAGCGCATTTTGGCCACTGCTACCGCGGTGGAGGCCGCGGCGGAGCAATAGGCGGATGTGTTTCGGGCGGGCGTCCCAAGGCTGGCCGGATGATGCGCGGATCTGGCTCCTAAGAAGCTGTACTCGTCGAAGGACAGTTTCCGCAGTGACGAGTCGCGATCGCGTCGCGTGGGCCGCTTACACCAGGGAGCCCGCGCCGACCGGGCTCGCCACGAGCGGCAGGACTGGCACGGCGACGCTGGTGCTCGCTTGCTTCCGTCGCATCTGCTCGCAGCGATCGTGCGCGAGCGCGGTCTGCAACAGCGGAAGATAGAAGACGCCGTCGCCGGTCAGGGTCACCCGGTCGCGCGACACCTCGACCCACCCAAGGTCTTCGAACGCGGCCCAGACGACGCGATGCTCGTCGACGACATCGATACCGAACCGTTTGCGATACGCCTCGCGATCGACTGACATCCCCTGGAGTTCCTGAAAGAGCAGATGCAACCGTAGGTCGACCGGCGAGTAGTGGAATCCGCGCATGACGGGGAACTGTCCGTTGCGGATACGGCTGAAATATTCTTCGATGCGAACCTGGTTCATGAAGGCCCACCCGGGTGACTGTGGTGTGCCGAAGAAGAACGAGATCCCGGCATACCCCCAGCCCCACGCGTCGAAGCCGATGGGACCATGCTCATCCTGCTGGAAAGGCTGACGAAACAGCTCCTCGTAGAGATACGAACTCGCCAGTGCTCCATCACGGCGCTCAAAGTCGTATGGCGTGACCTGGGTGTAGCCGCACGATTCAAGCACAGCCTTGCCCACGCGGTACATTTCGAGGTTGTCTTCCGTCGTGGGCAGTTCGCCCCGCCGATTGCGAGAAAAATCGGTCCGGCCCGCGACGTTCAGCTCGTAGTGGGTGATATGCGTGACCCCGGTCGCAGCAACGGCCTCCAGGTCGCGCACCATGGTTGCGAGGGTCTGGTTCGGCCAGCCAAAGATCAGGTCGACGCTGGCCGGGAGTCGGATCGCGTCGCACGACTCCAGGGTTCGGAACACTTGCTCGGCGGTTTGTTTGCGGCCGCTGGCCTTGATCAACTCGTTGTCGAGCTGTTGCACCCCCATACTGATCCGGTTCATGCCGCTCTGCTTCATCCCGAGCAGTTTGTCGTGGCTGAAGGTCTGGGGAATGCCTTCGAGCGTGACCTCGATGTGGGGCGGAATCTCGAAGACCCCCCGGACCACGTCCATCAAGCGCGGGTATTGGTCCGCCTTGTAGAGGTTCGACGTGCCCCCGCCGAAGTAGATGCTGGCGAGCTCCGTCCCGGCGAAATGATCCCGGAACATGTCGCCTTCACGCTCCAGGTAGCCCAGATACTCATCGAGTTGGCGATGCCCGGTGTAGATTTCGCTGGGAAACAGACAAAAACCGCACCGATCGGGGTCGGTCGGCAGGCAATAGGGTGTGCCGACGTACAGGTTGACCCGCTTACGGATCTGCCGGCTTGACCGCTGGCGGGCCTGCAGCACCTCGTCCATCGGGAGGTCCTGCTCGAGCCAGTGCACCGGGGACGGATGCCCGTGCAGTACCTTGTTGCTCTGACGCCGACGCCGGTGCTTCTCCACAAAGGCGAAGACCGCCTGCAAATCGCGCATGGTGGTTGGACCCGAACCGGCTGCTAGAACTGGGACCGACTATCTGAAAAACGGTGATCGTCTGGGGGCGACCACGCTCAGACTGTGTGAATGAAGGATTGTCGCCCGGACCGTGCGGGTTGTCAACCCATGCGGTCTCGTTGTCAGCGGACTTTGGCGAGGACGCCGTTGTCCGCGTTGAATTCCACGCGAGTCGGACGCTCCGGTAGCGGAAATTCGACCTGCACTTCCTCCGCATCGACCCACACGCGCCTCGTGATCGGTGGGTGGTCGTCGAAGGTGATCCGGATCGGGACCGGCATCTTGAACCCCTCCGAGACGTCTTCCTGCCGGATGTGGCCACGCAACACGAACGCCATCGGGCTGTCGATCAGTGGGACGACCTCGAGGTCGGGACGATACGTTGGCACCTCCACCCCGTACACCCATTGGTCAAAAAACCAATCCATCGGCTCGTCGAATGCTTCGGACACCGCCGTTTCGAACGACGGGGTCGACATGACCCCACCAGCGTGCGCGGTGGCGTACCCGCGCATCAGCGCGCGGAATCGGCTGTCGTCGCCGGTGTCCGGGTTCAACAGCATCGACCGCAACATGTGCAGAATATAGGCGCCTTTCTCGTACGCGATGACGCGGTAGTCGAACGGCGTATCCGCCGTGTTCAGCCGGAATCCGACCACGAGCGGACCCGATTCGTGCGCGTCGCTGCGCTGCAGCGCGTCCGGGCGAAAACCGTAGTGGACGCCGTGGCCCTGACCCACGTGGCCCTCGCCCAGGACATCGAGTCGCCACGCATTGATCATGGCCTCGAACTGGTCTGGGTCGTTGAGGCCGTCTCGCGTAAAGAGCGCCGCGGCATACTGCGCAAAACCCTCCGTCATCCATTGGTCCCTATATCCGGCCCAATCGATGCCGGCGCCCCACCACTGGTGAGCCACTTCGTGCGCGCGGAAGAGCTCGGCCTCTCCGGTATGGAGCTCGCCGAAGGCCTGGTACGACAGCAGGATCAGTCCGGGGAAGGCCTGGGCATACTGGGTCTGGGTCTCGGTGACCAGCAGGGAGTCGTACGGGTAGGGCCCGAAATACTCGCCATAGAACTCGAGGGCACCGAGCAGGTCGTCGAGCGTCTTTTCGCGAACGCCGGGCGAGAAGCCCAGATGCTTTTCGTTGGCGTACACCGAGACCGTCGGCAGGCCGTCCCGTCCTACCTCCGAGACATCGAACTCTCCGTAGTGGAAAGACATGCTCCGAACCGGGGCCGCGGTGGTCCAGCGCATGAGGCGCGTGTCTCCATCGAGTCGCTCGTCGACGAGGGTGCCGCCGCTCGCCACTCGATAGCGTTCTGGCACACGAAATGTGAGATCCAGGAGGCTGTAGGCCCCGTCAGTGTGCTGCGGACGCCAATACAGGGTGTCGTTGAGGACGAAATCCAACGTCTGGCGATGTCGCGCGATCAACTCGCCTTCGTAGGCGAGTTCAAGAATGAACCGTTCGCCGGTCTGGGCGGTCCGTGGAAGTGTCACCGTGACCCACGGCTCGAAGCGGTCGTCGTCCAGGTGCCGGCCGTGGCGCTCCTGCACAAAATGCAGTTGTTCGCCGATCAGTCGTGTTGGCCGGTCCGGCCGCTGGCTGGTGTCCGCCGGATGAGGCCTGGCCAGGAGCGGCGTGTCGGCTCCAGACCCGTCGTCGGGTCGCCACCGCACATCGGTCACTCCCAGCGTCGAGCTGATACGCAGCCTCAGTCCTCGCGTTGGCTCCAGCGGTTCGAAGAGCAACGCGGCCGTCCCCAGGGTGGTGCCGCTTTCGTCGAACGCCAGATCCACCTCGGCTCGGGGTACCGACAGGCGCAGCCGGCGACCGTTGTCCGGTCTGTGCGGACGTGTGGCCAGCCCCAGCATGGCACCACTGATGTCGTCGTCATCTACTGATGCTGAGAGCGAGTGCGGGTCGGCGGAGAACCCGTCGAGCGCCGTCGCGGCCTGCGGTGATGGGTAGTCGGTCAGCTGCTGGAAATGCATCCACGTGTCTGTCACGCGGCGGCGGTCGTACCGGTAGAGCCACACCTCCTCCGGGTCGTCCGGTTCGACTTCTACCGTCAGCCAGCCATGGTCATCAGTATCGAGGTCGACGAGTACATAGGTGCTGTCGGGGTTGAGAGTGCCGGAATCGCGCATGAGGAGGTCCGTGAGCAGGCGACTGTCCGGGTTGCTGAGCTGCTGCTCGAGCCGGCTCTTCCGGCGGCCCTCCAGCAGCGTGTTGGCGCCGTCCGTGTTGCCGTCCTCGCCGGAGCCTGTCGGCGTCGCGAGCGTGCGCAACTGGTCGGTGATGTTCCCGACCGACCACAGCACCAGCCGGTCGAAGGACTCCTCCACGGCATGCTCGTCGGACAGTTTCTTGAGCTGGTGATGCTCAACCGCGTCAGGCGGGTAGCCGCGCAGCACGCCGTCACCGACAAAGACCACGGCCGGTACTCTTCCCCCGACCGCCGGCGCCATATAGAGCTGGCCGTCTGTCAGTTCGACCTCGAACCGATCTACGCGAATCCGGCCCTGTCGGATCCGCCCGACATGCGCGACCGCGGCGTTTCTGAGCTCCTCATAGCGCGGTGATGGCCCAAGCCCCGCTGGGGATGCGTCGTCGGTCTGGGCGCCGGCCCACGCCGTGGATGAGAACCCCCACGCGGCCAGGCAGACGCACACGGAGGCCAGGAGCGTCCCGCTCCCGTGCTCGAGGGTACGTAGGCCGGAGGGCGAAACACGAGCCCACAGCATGGCCGCCAGCTTATCACCCGCTGCGATCTCGCTCATGGCGAGCCGGCTACCTGAGGTATCCTGCCACGGGGCGCGTGCATATCACGAAGATTGGACTCCCGACCGCCCTCCACGAACACGTACGACGTGCCGTGCGGGCCGCGCCTCGACAGCTCGCGATCTCGTTCGGGCGGCCGGCTCACGACCTGCCTTGCTTCAGCGCCACGCCAACGCGCCACCCGTTCGTGATGCTCTTGCCTGTCGGCGTCGACCGGACCAGCGGCGGTCCCGGATAGGAGGGGTGCTCCTGAGCGGGCGTACATGGGACGCGAATGATGGAAGGTCTGGCAAGCAGGCGCCGCAACTGTGGTCTCGGGGATGGCACCGGTTTACGCTGACGAAGCGGGGTTCGCGGCGCAGCAGCCGGCGCGCGCCCGACTTCTGCTCACGCTCGCGATTTCAATTTTTCTGCTCCGGGGAGCACTTGCCATCGCCGTCGTGCCGCCCTGGCAACACCCCGACGAGCCGCAGCATTTCGCGTTGGTCCACGTTCTGGCCAGACAGACCCGTCTGGACCTGACCGACCGACGCGACCTCGACCTCGAACGCCGCATCCTGATCTCCATGGCCGCCCACGGGTGGTGGCGACACTACGGCGAGGCCCTGCCGCATCCGCTCCCCACAGACTTCGGGCAGGTCCCAGAGCACATATCGACGACGTCGACCATGCCCCCCGTGTATTACATCCTGGGAGCCCGCGTGCTCAAACTCAGTGGGGTCGAGGACCTCGTCGCCCAAGCATACGTGCTGCGGTGGATGGCGCTAGCCATCGCGGTCCCGATTCTGTTGTGTATCTGGGCCGGCACCCGCCGCCTGTTCGGGTCGTGGGTCGCCGGCGGCGCAACGTTACTGACGGCGCTCCACCCACAGTTCGTGCTTTTCTCGACGGCGGTGAATCCGGCCGTCCTGGTCAACCTGTGCGGTGCCGTGTTCTGGTGGCAGGGGGCCAGGCTGGTCACCGGCAGGCCCGCTCTCGTCAGTTTGGCCATACTGACGGGTACCGCCGCGGTCGGGGTGTTCACCAAGCGGGTCGCGGCTCCGCTGGTGCCGATGTTGCTGGTCATCCCGATGATCGCATGGGGGTCAGGGCGGCTGGGCACCTGGCGCGCGACGCGTCCGGCGGTGGTGGGTGCTGCGGGCGGTCTCGCGTTGGCGGCGGTCGGCGGCGTCATCTGGTTCGACGGGGAAGTCGGGCGGCTGACCGACTACTGGTCGTACGCGCTGACGTTGGTCTGGGCTGAACGAGCCAGGGATTGGACATTCTTTCAGGACTTTTCGGCCGGGCTGTTCAACAGCGCGTGGCTCCGGGCTGGCTGGCTCCGGTACCCCGCACCGGCCGCGTGGTTGACTCTGATTCGCCTCGTGGTGGTGGCAGCGCTCGTCGGGTGGCTGGTCGGCCTTTGGCGTCAGGAGATGGCCGCGTGGCGGATGGGGTTCATTCTGGCGGCCGCGCTGCTCGCCATCCAAACCGCCGGCGTGTACGTCGGGATCTACATGAACGGATACGGCCCACAAGGGCACTACCTGTTTCCAGTGTTCGGCCCGTTCATGGCGATGCTGTGGGTCGGTCTCCACCAGTGCTTCCCGCGTCGGCACCGGGCGTATGTCACCGTCAGCGTGGTGGCGTTCTTTGCCGCTTTCGACCTGGTGGGATGGACTCACGTGATCGTCCCGGCATTCCTCGG
>SXOW01000020.1 GCA_005778315.1 Acidobacteriota bacterium | reverse complement strand
GGTCAGGAGCCGATGCAGAAGCCGATGACGGTCCCGCGGGGTTGCGGGTCTTTCTGGACTGCGGGCGGGCCTGCGACCGAGACTACCTGCGGCGGGAGATTACGTTCGTGGACTACGTCCGGGATCGGCGGGACGCACAGGTCCACGTCCTGGTGACCACGGAGGACAGCGGCGGGGGTACACAATTCACGCTCGATTTCATCGGGCTCGATCGGTTTCAGGGGAACGATGTCAGACACGCGTACTCCGAGAGTCGGACGGACACCGACGACGAGACCCGCGCCGGCATTGCCCAGGTACTGCGGGTCGGGTTTCTCCACTACGTCATCGAGACACCGCTGGCCACGCTGATCGAGATTGGCACGGCACGGCAGGCGAGCGGCGCCCGCTCGGTGATGACGCAGCCCGAAGACGACCCGTGGAATTTCTGGGTCTACCGGTTGTCGGGCAACGTGCGCGCGTCGGGGGAGGACACGCGGACTGACCGGAATTTCGACGGGTCGGCCTCCGCCAACCGGACCACCGACGAGTGGATCGTGCGGATCGAGTTTGAAGGGTCGTACAACGAGTCCGTGACGGAATTGAGCTCCGGTGATTTCACCAACGTGCGTACCCGTTACGACATGGACGGGCAGCTGGTGAAGAGCCTGGGTGACCATTGGGGCGCGTCGATTGCCGGAGGACTGGGTGCCTCGACCTTTCTGAACCAGGACCGTACCATCGATCTGCGCCCAGGTATCGAGTTCAACGTGTTTCCGTATTCGGAGTCGTCACGGCGCAGTCTGACGCTGTCCTACGAGGCGGGCGTCGCGTCGTTCGACTATGAGGAGGAGACGCTGTTCGACAAGCTGGAGGAAACCGTTCCCTCTCAGGAACTCCAGGCGACCCTGGACGTCGAGCAGCCGTGGGGGGACAGCCGGATCCGGGCCAGCTACACCAGTGTGCTCAACGACGTCGATACCTACAGCGCGTCGGTGTTCGGGAATCTGTCGTTTCGCATCGCGCGAGGACTGTCGCTGAATGTCAGCGCCAGCACGTCAGTCGTGCGCGATCAGATCTATTTGCCGAAGGCTGGCCTGTCCGACGAGGAGATCCTCCTCGAACGTCGACAGTTGGCGACCGACTCCCGGTATCGGGTGTCGTTCGGGTTCAGTTACACCTTCGGGTCGATATTCAACAACGTCGTGAATCCTCGGTTCTGAACGCACCCGTCGACCATGAAGCAGATCTACGTCCTCCACGAGAACAACGAGTGGGTCGTGCCTCTCCGCGAGGCGTTGGGCGCGCGATCGTTGCCGTTCGTCGAGTGGTTTCTCGACGCGGGTGTCGTCGATCTCGCGGCGGCCCCACCCGATGGCGTCTTCTATAACCGCATGAGCGCCTCGTCGCACACCCGCGGGCATCGGTATGGACCGGAGTACGCGGCGGCCATCCTGTCGTGGCTGGAGGGGGCTGGCCGGCGGGTGTGCAACGGGGGACGTGCGCTCGCGTTGGAGGTCAGCAAGGTTGCGCAGTATGCCGCGCTGGCGGCGGAGGGTATCCGCACGCCCCGCACGATCGCCGTCGTCGGACGGGAAGACATCGTGCCAGCGGCTCGCAGCCTCCCGCTCCCGTTCATCACCAAGCACAATCGCGCCGGGAAGGGTCTCGGTGTCCGGTTATTCCACGACCTGGACGCGCTCGCGCGCCATGTCGAGAGCGACGCGTTCGAGCCGTCGGTGGACGGCGTGACCCTGCTCCAGGCGCATATTGAGGCGCCCGAGCCGTGTATCACGCGCGTGGAGTTCGTGGGCGGGCACTTCCTGTATGCCGTGCGGGTCGATACCAGCCAGGGGTTTGAGCTGTGCCCAGCCGACGCGTGTCGCATCAGCGAGGGCGATGACGCCTTCTGTCCGACGGGGGACGCGGCTGACTCGCTGTTTACGATCCTGACAGGATTTTCGCATCCGCTAGTTGCGCGCTACGAGGCCGTGATGGCGGCTCACGATATCCACGTGGCGGGCATCGAGTTCATCGTCGATCGCGACGGCGTCCCGTTTACCTACGATATCAACACGAATACCAACTACAACCGCGAGGCGGAGGCGCGTGTCGGATACTCCGGCATGGGGGCCATCGCGGAGTATCTCGGGCGCGAACTGGCTGCTCTGGCGCCGGATTCGAGTCGGGAGTAGCGAGATGGCAGTGACGGGAAGTTGGCGGCGGCAGCCACAGGCCATGTGGCTGCGGAAAGCGCTCTTTCAGATACACCTGTGGGCGGGGCTCGCGATTGGTCTCTACGTCGTCGTGATCAGTCTCACGGGCAGCGTGTTGGTCTATCGCAGCGAACTCCGTCAGTACTTCAACCCGGAACCACGCACGGTGGCCGTGACGGGGACGCGGTTCAGCCCTGACGCGCTGGTGGCGGCCACGCGCG
Source organism: Acidobacteriota bacterium (assembly GCA_005778315.1). Taxonomy (GTDB): domain Bacteria; phylum Acidobacteriota; class Vicinamibacteria; order Vicinamibacterales; family UBA8438; genus UBA8438. The sequence continues at coordinate 10,341 of SXOW01000020.1, read as the reverse complement.
ACCATTTCCCGGAGGCGGAAATCGAAGTCTGGACGGAGCCGGACGAGCCAGACCTGGCCGTGACGATGTCGGTTGAAGAGCCGGGCGGCGGCGGGCGAGACCTGTTGCTCTTCGACCCCTACACGGGCGAGTACCTGGGGAACTCGCTGCCGGTCGGCTGGCGGCTGACCACCTGGACGTTAGACCTGCACGACAACCTCCTCGGCGGTGAGGCCGGGCGTACCGTCAACGGTCTCGGCGCAGCGCTGCTGGGCGTGATGGCGCTCACCGGTCTGGTCATCTGGTGGCCAGGCACCGAGGGCTGGAAGCGGGCCCTGCTGGTCGATTGGCGGGCCAGCTGGCGGCGCGTGAATTGGAGCATACACAGCGCGTTCGGGTTCTGGACGCTGCTGTTCATCGGTATGTGGGCGTTCACCGGGGTGTATCTGGCGTTCCCGGAACCGTTCACCGCGGTCGTGGATTATCTGGAGCCGTTCGAGGAGGACAACTTCGACCCGCGCACGGGGGACCAGGTCCTGTATTGGTTCTCGCGGCTGCATTTTGGCCGGTTCGGGTGGGCCACAAAAGTCGGTTGGGCGGCCATCGGGCTCGTCCCACCGGTGATGTTTGTGACCGGGACCATCATGTGGTGGAACCGTGTGGTCAGACCCTGGCTCGCACGCTGATCCGCCGGTTGTCGCCGTTCGCCGTGAGGTGGCAGGAAGCGGTATAGGATCAGTGGATGCGTGAGCGTGCCGATACGGTCGCCGTGGAGGAGAAAACATGAGTCTGAGAGGTATCCCCATCGTGGTGCGCATCGTCGCTGTCTTCATCACCGTGGCCGGCGTGACCATCCCGGCGCTCGCCCAATCGGGGGCTGACACGGTTGAGGTGCCTGACCTGGCTGGCGTCTGGGACGGGGGACCCGGCGCGCGGAGTGTCAACGGGCCGAACATGCCCTGGGTGCCGGGTGAGAACTTTCCGGTCTTGAACGAGCGTGGACTGGCATACCAGGCCGCCTTCGACGAGGCGATTGCCCCGAAGTATGACTGTGTGCCGTCGTCGTCTCCAGCCATTCAGTACGACCCCTACATGATGGAGATCACGCAGTGGCCGGAGCGGCTGCTCCTGCGCTACGAGAAGGATGACCAGATCAGGACCGTCTGGCTCGACGGCCGGGAGACGCCGGTCAACGATTTCACGGTCCAGGGGTTTTCGGCCGGACGCTACGAAGATGGCGCGCTGATCGTCGAGACCACGAAATTTGCCTTCGATATCGCGGGGTTCGACGACTACAACGGTATTCCGTCGTCCCAGCAAAAGAAGGTGACCGAACGGTATTGGCGCGAGGGTGAGGAGCTGCGTATGACGCTGACCGTCGAGGACCCGATGTTTCTGCGCGAGCCGGTGGCCTACACCACCCGGTGGCTCCCGGGACCCGACGGGTACACGCTGCAGGCCTACAATTGCGACCCGTTCGAAGCGGGGCATCCCCGCAAGTTCCTGGTGCCGAAATATCGCTAGCTTGGGCCGGCCGTTGTCCTGCCGGCGCGTCGTGAAGGGGAAACCAAGGAGGACGCTGTGAAAGCTCTGTTGTGGGTCTCAGGCGTGGTGCTGGTCGCTGCGGTGCTCGTGACGAGTGTCGGGGCGCATCACGCCAGTGCGCCGTTCTACGATCCAGAGAAAAGTGTCGAGGCGGTCGGCACGGTGACGAAGTTTGTCTTCCGAAACCCGCATTCGTTTGTCTATCTCGACGCCGTGAACGCGGATGGGACGACCACCGCGTGGGAGGTCGAGATGGGCGCGTCGGTGATGATGAGCCGACGGGGCTGGACGCCGGAGACCATCAAGGCGGGGGACCAGATCAAGGTTGTCGGTCAGCCGTCGCGCGCCCCCGGCACCTTCGGGATGTGCTGCGCGGAGTTGACAAAGCCGGACGGTAGCGCCCTCAGCCCGTAAAGACTGGCGTTGCTGGGGGCCCGCCAGGTCTCCAGTACCGTTGTCTCACGGGGACGGTTCCCCGGCCGTCTCGATCGCCTGACGGTCTGGACTAGTGGGATACCAGAAGCGTGAATGGCAGTTCTCGCACGTCGCATCCACACGATCACCTGCGGCCAGGAGGGCGTCGACGTCGCGAGCCCGAACCGCCGCCAGCATGACCACCCCCGCGTCGTGCAGAGCCCTGGCTGACCGCGTCCAGGCGTCTGGGCTTTCAGCAATACGCGCCGCAATGTCGGAGGGTTCCAGATCCACGCCCGGCAACGCTGACACCGCGTCTGGCGCCGCGACCGCGCGGTTCGCCATCTGGATCAGATTGCCGGCCTCGACGAGCAGAATGGCGTGTCGTTCCAGCGCGAGCCACGCGTCAGCGGTGTCGGGGCGTTGTTCTTCGAGCCCATCGGGGGTCGAGGTCACGACGACCGCGTCCCACAACGCGTCGGCGGCAGGGTCGATCATGAACCGCATCAGGTCTTCAATCGTCGTGGTCGGCTGAAGGTCTGGACCCGCAGCAGGAGGGGCCACGGGACCCGGTCCAGCGCACGCCGCGCTCAGCAAGGTCGTCGCGACAAGGCGTGAGAGCGCCAGGCCGCGGGGACGTCTCTTATGCATGCCTGGCCTCGGCGCGTCGCTCGTCTCGCACGATCACGGGCAGCGGTAGGTGTTCTCCAGGGCGCGGAGCACCAACGCCGAATCCTCGTCGGGCAGGGCGATCGGGTTCTGTTCCAGGTACTGGACCACGACCCACACGGCTTGCGCCATCGTCGCCTTGGGGGGCAGGCACACGCGGTCCGGCAAGAACGTCTGGGCCATGTCGACGACGCCGTGGACCAGACCGGCGCAGTAGCCCATCCCGACCGGGTTCCGCTCCAAAGTCTCCTCGCGTCCAGCGCCGGTCCGACCCAAGTACTCGAAGTACAGTCGACATGTCTGCACCAGCTGTATACCGGAGCCGACTGCGCTCTGGCTGGCTTGGCCGGTGTCGCCGGGGTGCGCGGCCGCGCCAAGCAGCATGACGAACAGAAGTCCTACGCGCCTCATATCTTTCGCGGGCCGCGCGTCGCGCGGGTGACGAAGCTCCAGTATAGCGGGCTCTGGGCAGGGTCGATGGAGCGGGCGCCGCCGCCAGGGCAAGAGTGCCGGTCTCACGGCGTCGGCCCATCAGATTTCGGATGATTCCATATAATCGCCGGGTGCAGAACCTCAGCGATCCCCCGCGGTACCCGCGTGCTCGCTGCCCGGCACGCGAGGGATGGTTGGCGCTGGTCTTCGTGCTGCTGGCGGCGTGTTCCTCGGAGGCTCCCGTCCCCACGCTCCCGCGTCTGGCGCTGGAGCCCTGCCCGCCCGCTGACAACATTGAAGACGGGTTGTGTGGGACCTGGGAGGTGTTTGAGGACCGCGACGCGCAAACGGGGCGTCGGATCGGGCTGCGCGTGGTGGTGCTGCCAGCGCTGTCGACCGATATCGCTCCGGACCCGCTGTTTATTCTGGCCGGGGGACCGGGGCAAGCGGCAAGCGAGTTGACGGACATCATTCGGGTGCCCTTTCGACAGGTCAATCGTGAGCGAGATCTGGTGTTTGTGGATCAACGTGGCACTGGCGGGTCGAACCCGTTGACCTGCGAGATCGGTGAGGATGCGCCGGACGACACCCTGCTGTTGGACCCGATGTCGGACGAGATCCTGCGGGCCCACGTGGTCGAACAAGTCGAGGCGTGTGTTGCGGCGCTTGATGCCGATCCGCGTCTCTATACGACCCCGCTCGCGATGGACGACCTCGACGACGTCCGCGCCGCGCTGGGCTACGAGACGATCAACCTGTGGGGTGGGTCGTATGGCACGCGCGCCGGATTGGTGTACCTGCGACGCCATCCCGACCGTGTCCGCACGGCCATTCTCGACGGTCTGGCGCCTGTCGCGATCAAGCTGCCGCTGTACATGGGGATGGATGCGGCGCGAGCGCTTGACCTGTTGCTGCAGGACTGTGCCGCCGACGCGGGGTGTCACGCTGCCTACCCCGAGTTGGGGGCCGCCCTGCAGACGCTGCTGGATACGCTCGAGCAGGGGCCGGTGCGCCACACACTGGCCCACCCGCGGACCGGTCGCCCCACCGACATCGTGGTCTCCCGGACGTCACTCGCCTCCAGTGTGCGGGCCCCGCTCTATTCACCTGACCTTGCGGTCGTCCTGCCGCTCGCCATTTCCAGGGCCGCCGCGGGTGACTACGGCCCCCTCTCCGCGATGGGTGTCGGCTTCGCCGGAGATGCCAGTCTGTATACGGGCATGTTTCTCAGCGTGGTGTGCAGTGAGGATGTGCCGCGCATCACGACGGAGGACCGGGCGCTCGCGGCGGCCGAGCCATTGTTTGGCACCAGTCTGTTGGACTCGTTCGAGGCCTTGTGCGGGGCCTGGCCACAGGGAACGCTCCCGGACGGGTACGACGCTCCGATCGCCTCGGACCGTCCCGTGTTGCTGCTCTCTGGCCTCCTTGATCCCGTGACGCCGCCGCGGTGGGCGGAGTCCGTGCGGGGCTCCCTGACCAACGCGACGCACATCACGGTGCCGGGCGTTGGACACGGCACGATGGGGGCCGGGTGCGTCCCTGATCTGATGGCCGAATTCATCGATCAGGGTAGCGCCGCGACTTTGGATGTGGCGTGCGTAGAGCGGATCGAGCGTCCTCGCTTCTTTGACTCCACGCTCGGGCCGGGCCCGTTCGCCGTCGAGGCGCCATGATCGAGGTCCGCAACCTTGGGAAGCGCTTCGGCGAAGTCGTGGCGGTCGACGATGTGTCGTTCGCGGCGGCCGACGGCAAGGTGACCGGCCTGCTGGGACCCAATGGAGCCGGCAAGACGACGACCTTGCGTGTCCTCTACGGATTGCTGCTGGCCGACCGCGGGGATGTCCTGGTGGACGATATCAACGTCACCACAGAGCCCCAGCGGGCCCAACGCCATATGGGGGTGCTCCCTGATTCCCGCGGGTTGTATGTCCGCCTGACGGCCCGTGAACATCTCCGCTACTACGGGCGTCTTCAGGGGCTCACAGCCGCCCTCGTTGAGGAACGTATCGAGCGCCTGGTTGGTCAGCTCGAGATGGGCACCATTATCGACAGACGGGTGCAGGGGTTCTCGCAGGGCGAACGGGTCAAGGTGGCGGTCGGACGCGCGCTGGTCCACGCGCCCTCGAACGTGTTGTTGGACGAGCCGACGAATGGGCTCGACGTGGGCGCGACGCGGGCCATGCGGCACTTGATTCGCCAGATGCGGGCTGACGGAAAGTGCGTCCTGTTCTCCAGTCACATCATGCAAGAAGTGACGGCGCTGTGTGACCACCTGGTGATCATCTCCGGCGGACGCACCGTGGTGCAGGGGACACCCGAGGAGATCCTCACGACCACCGGACACGAGAGTCTGGAAGACGCATTTGTCTCGCTTACCGGGATCGACGAGGTTGTGGCGTGAGACACCTGTTGGCTCACGTGGGTCCCGTGTTTCACAAGGAGCTCCTCGACGCGGTGCGCGATCGGCGGTCGCTGATGTCGGCCCTGCTGTTCCCGATGTTTGCGCCGCTGATGATCAACTTGCTCTTCGGCACCATCGCGGCGCGCGAGCGTAGCGCCGAAGACCTGGTGTTTCACGTGCAGGGGGCCGCGCTGGCGCCCGGGCTCATGGCCTGGATCGAGCGGGCTGACCACGCGGTGGTGGAGACCGACGGCGATCTCTTCGAGCGCGTGCGGTCCGGCGAACTGGAGCTGGCAGTGCTCGTTGACCCCGACTATGCGGATGACTTCGCGGCCGGCGCGCCGGCCAGGGTGCGATTGATCGTCGACGGATCGAAGAACGAGTTGTCGCCCCTCGTGCGACGGGCCCGCCGGGTCCTGGAGAGCTATGGCACGCAGGTCAGCACGTTGCGACTGATTGCGCGCGGCGTCTCGCCCGACCTGCGGACGCCGGTCCAGCTCGACGAGCTGGACATTGCGACCAGCCAGCAGCGCTCCGCCAACTTCTTGAGTTTTATCCCGCTGTTCATCATCATGGCGGCGTTCGTGTCAGGGATGAACGTGGCCATCGACACGACCGCGGGCGAGCGCGAGCGCGGTTCCCTCGAACCACTGTTGATCAATCCGGTGTCGCGCAACGCCATCGTCATCGGGAAGTGGCTGGTCACCGTGGTGTTCGCGAGCGTGGGCATCGTGCTCGTGCTGGCCGGGACCCTCTTCATGTTGCAGCGGATGTCGCTCGAAGACCTCGGCATCCGCGTGGATATCGGGGCCATGCAGGTGGTCGCGATTCTCGCGGGAACGGTGCCGCTCGCGTTTCTCGCGGCCGGGGTGCAGCTGCTGGTGTCCACCTTTGCGCGGTCGTTCAAAGAAGCGCAGACCTACGTGAGCACCCTTATCTTCGTGCCGATGATTCCAGGGATGGTTGCCGCCGTGTCCTCGTTGCCGAGCGATCCCTGGGTGGCCGCCGTGCCGTCGCTCGGCCAGCAAGTGCTGTTGACGCGAGTGTTGGGCGGCGATGATCCCGGACTGGCCCTGTTCCTGGTGGCGGGTGGGTCGTCGATGCTGCTGGGGCTCCTGTGTGTGATGCTGACCGCCTGGCTGTTTCGTCACGAACGGATTGTGTTCGGGGTGGCCAATTGACGCCGATATTCCCGTCCGCGGTGCCTCTCGCGCCCCCAAACCCGCCCGGCCGCCCTGCTGACCGGCCGCCCGCTCCCGGTTCCTATCTCCCCTACGCGTCGAACCGAGGCTAGGCCGGCGACGGCGCTGTCACGGGTTCACCGGACACTGTATGATGCCGGCACCGTTTCTGCATTCTGCGTGCTGCTCTGTCGCGGGGCCGCAGGTCGGGGCCGCAGGTGAGGTCTCGAAAACAAGGGGGGCGACATGCTTCGATACCATTGCTTGATCTCTGGGTCCGGTGGCGCGCTGGTGGTGGGGCTGCTCGCGAGCACGCTCCCGCTCGAGGCGACCGCGCAACCGCTGGACAAGGCGTTTCAGCGTGAGTTCATGCTGACGGCAGAGATTGTCGGGGCGGAGCGCATCGGGAAGGGCGTGACGGAGCCGTGGCGACTCACCCTGAGTGACGGGACCCTGACCCACGACGTGGGCTTCCAGTCCGTCAACGAGCGGCGTGATCAGGCCCGACTGGGGGGGCGGGTCGAACTCGGCTTCACGGACGCGTACCGGTACAACATCGCGGCCTTCCTCGTCGGGGAGCTTCTCGGGGTCGACGACATGATTCCGGTCACGGTGGAGCGTCGCTGGGACAACCGGCCTGGGGCCATGACGTGGTGGGTTGACGACGTGATGATGGACGAGGCCGCCCGGCTCGCCGAGCGTCGAGTGCCGGACGATATGGCGGTGTTCAATCGACAGTATTCCCGCATGGCCGTGTTTGCGGAATTGGTCCACGACACCGATCGGAACCACGGCAATATCCTGTACGACACCGGCTGGAATCTATGGATGATCGATTTTTCACGCGCCTTCAGAATATGGGGTGACCTGCGTGCACCGGACAACCTCAATCGGTGCGATAGGGCTCTGCTCGGCGCCCTACGCGACCTCACGCGCGAAGCGCTCGATGAGCATGTCGGCGCGTATCTGACGGGCGGGGAGATCGACGCGATCCTCCAGCGACGCGACAAGCTGGTGCAGCACTTCGACACCTTGGTCGAGACGCGTGGATCGGCGGTGCTCTTCGACTGACCCACCACGGGTCAGGGCGCGGCCGCGATCGGAATGCGTCCAGTGAGATAGATGGCGGTGAGTTCCTGGCCCTTGATCTCAAGCGCTGACGCCCGACCGGTCGAGGCTGAGGCCAGCATCCCCGTGTCGATCAGCAGCACCCGATTCTCGAAGCGCGATGTGATCAGTCGGGTCGCCTGGGGCGTGTGTCCCGCCACAATCCGAGACACGCGGTGTCGCTCCGTCAGTGCGCGCGCCTGTTCCAGACCTTCCTGCTCGTCCCAACGAGCCAGTCCGCGGAACCACAGTGGACCATTCGCGTCGATGATGGACCAATCGCGCTGGCTCTGCACCTCGAGCAGGAGGTCGATGTCCTCGCGCTCCTGCCGCGTGAGTCGCGCCTCGGCACCGGGAGCTGGGGGGCCGAGGGGAGACACCAATATGCTCCATCGATCGAGCTCTCGGCCGACCGCCTCCACCGTGTCCTGAAACGTCGAAAACGGGAGGATCAGCCCGCGGTCGATGAGTTGCTGTCGCTGGCGGTCGTAGGTCTCCAGCTCGCGATGGGCCTGATCGTTGATGTCATCCAGGTCAATCGGGGAGGACAGGTGGAGGCCTCCGTGTAGAAAGATGGAGTCGCCGACCCGGACCACCACCGGCCTGGACCGGAGCCAGCGGCCATACACGCCGTCTGGACCAAACAGCTCAATGTATTCAAGGAACCCTGGGGGATGGGTGTCCATCCACGCTTCACGCGACAGCGGTTGGGGCGCGAGTGGACCCTGCGCATCCGCCCGGGCCTCGAAGTGGGCCGCATACGCAGCGTACGCCGATGCCCGGCGGGATTCCGACTCGGGCCCCGCGAAGGCAGCGAGCAGCTCTGGCGTTGTATCGAGCAGGTTCGCCATCATGCTCATGGTTTCGTGATTGCCGAGCACCACCACGACCCGCCCGTTGGCCGCTTCCGCTTCCGCTTCCAAGCGCATCATCAGGTCGAGCACCGCTCTCACGCCCGGACCTCGATCCGTGAGGTCCCCGGTTTGGACCAGTGTGTCCTCCCCACCAATCCATCGGTGTTCGGCATCGGTCAGGCCCGCGGACTGCAGGAGCGCCCGCAGTTCATCAATGGCTCCGTGCACGTCGCCTATCGCCACCACGCGACTCGGTAGCGCGGCCGCGGTCGTGGCGACCACGAGCAGCACCAAGCTCAGGCAGCGTCGGGCTACCGTGCGGTTGAAACGAGCCTTCTGTGAAGAGGTCACCCTGCTCCAGCTTACCCCGCGCGCGTGGTCGGGGCACTACAGCCGCCAGCGACAGTCTTTCTGGAAGACATGACATGGACGGAGCTGCGGGACGCAGTGGCGGCCGGCACGACGACGATCATCATTCCAACGGGTGGCACCGAGCAGAACGGGCCCCATATGGTCCTGGGCAAGCACAACCACCTGGTCCGCTACAAAGCCGGAGACATCGCGACGCGACGGGGCGACGCGCTTGTCGCACCGGTGATGGCCCATGTGCCGGAGGGCGACGTCTACCCGCCGACGAGCCATATGCGGTTTCCGGGCACGATCACCACACCCCCCGACGTCTTCCAGCAGTTGTTGGATTACTTCGCGCGCAGTCTGAAACAGCACGGGTTTCTGGATATCGCGCTCCTCGGAGACAGCGGCGGCAACCAGGCGTCTCAGACCGCCGTGGCCGAACGGCTCAATCGGGAGTGGGCCGCAACCTCGGTGCGTGTGCACCATCTGACCGACTACTACCCGGGGCGTGGCGACGAGTGGCTGGTTGAACAAGGTGTGCCGGTCGAAGATGTCGGGACCCATGCCGGGATGCACGATACCGCGAGCTTGCTCTTCCTCGACGCCTCCAAGTTGCGCCTCGACCAGATGGAACGGGGCACCGGTCCGGGCGGCAACGGGGTGGTGGGCCATCCCGGGCGATCAACCGCAGCGTTCGGCGAACGCATTCTGGAGATGCAGATCGAGGCCGCCGTCCGGCAGATCGAGCAGCTCCGAGTCAGCAGTCGACCCTAGGCGAGCCTGGGACGCCGTCTGCGATACCATTACGTGGCATGTTGTGGCGCCTCCGTGACCGGTATCGGACGCTGGCCGCTGTGTGCGTCATGCTCGCAGGGGCGAGCATGGCGACGCCGGTGCTGGCGCATCCTGCTCCGTTCAGCTTCGTCGACATTCGCATCGACTCGGCCATCGTCGACCTGGAGGTCGTGATGCACGCGTTCGATGTGGCGCACGAGCTCGGCGTCGAGCCGGAGCGCGCGTTGAGTGCGGACGTTCTGGGGCCTGGTGCTGGTCGCCTGGCGCAGTTGCTGCGTGATCGGCTCCACTTGACGATCGACGGACAACGGCTGGTGGTGGACGTCGACAGCTGGTCTGCTCCGTCGCCGCTCCCGGAACGGCAGTCTGTCAGCATGCGGGCGCGCGTAGACCTGGGACGCGGACCGGGACTGGTCGCAATCGCGGCGGTGATGTTTCCGTACGATCCTGCTCACCAGACGTTCCTCAATTTCTATGATGCCGGCGAACTGAACTCGCAGGCGATCCTCGGCGGCGACGACACCAGCTTCGAGTACTTCGTTGGCAGTCGACAGGGCACCTTCGCCGTGATCCAGAAGTTTGTGCCCCAGGGCGTCCACCACATCCTGAT
>SXOW01000200.1 GCA_005778315.1 Acidobacteriota bacterium | reverse complement strand
GCGGCAGATCCCGAGCACGGGCACCGCAAGAGCGAGTGCGCGCTCGATGAGCTCGAGCTCGATGGCGTCACGCCCCTCATCGACGTCGGCGGTGAGCGCTTCGCGGACGGCTCCGTAGCGTGCCGGATCGATATCACCGCCGCCGGTGAGGCAGAGCGCGTCGAAGCGCTCCGGCAGATGGTCGCCCGGAAGCAGCTCGACGGTATCGGCTCCCGCCGCGTGAAGGGCCTTGGCGTAGTTCGCACGGCTGGCAAGATGCCCGGCGCTTCCGATGCGTGACAGCGTGACCGCGACGAGTGGTCGCATCCTCATCGAGTATGGATGACCCGCGGGTCCGCGGGCGCCTCGGTCTCCAGGAGCTCGACAAGGACACCGCCGGCAACGCTCGGGTGGAGGAAGGCCACTGGCCCCTCCGCCCCGACGCGGGGCACCAGATCGATGAGCCGGTGGCCGCGGGCGGCGAGCTCGGTCAGAGACGCTCGAAGATCCCGGACCTCGAAGCAGACGTGATGAAGCGTCGGCCTGCCGCGCTCCGCGACAAAGCGCCCGACCCCGGAGTCGGGGTCCAGGGCCTCGACGAGCTCGATCCGTGCCGCGCCGCTCGCCAGAAAGCAGATCCGCACTCCGCTCCCGGGCATCTCCCGCGGCGCCGTCGCCCGGTAGCCGAGGGTGTCGCGCCAGAAGGGAAGTGCCTCCTCGATCGAAGGGACGGCGATGCCGACGTGATGGAGCGGACCCAGTCCCTCGAGAGCGTCGTTCGTCATCCTCGACGTGGCTCGAACTCGCCGAAGACGCTCCGCAGGTCGGCGCAGATCTCGCCGAGCGTCGCACCCACCTCGACGGCGGTCTGGATCGGCCCCATGAGATCGGCGGAGGGCTGGCGGGGTTGACCGCCGCGGTGCGTCTGGCCCAGACGGCTGAGGTGACGTTGCTCGATGCCCGGCCCCGCGTAGGCGGACAAATCCTGACCGAGTGGCAGGGCGGGTTGACGATTGAGCGCGGCGCCGAAGGGTTTCTCTTTCGGAGCGAGGCGGTCCCGCGGCTCGCCGCCGACGTCGGGCTTGGTGCCGATCTGATCGGACAATCGGTGGCGCAGTCTTATGGCTTTGACGGAGACCGTCTCTCGGTCCTCGGTCCTGGCGAAGCTGCGTCGTTTCTCGGTTTTCAGGTCCCGCCCGGTGATATCGGGCACGGTATCAGGTCGTTTCGTCGCGGGATGGGTAGTTTTGTTCAGGCGCTCCAGTCCCACCTCGCCGACCGAGTTGAACTGCGCACCGACACGAGCGCCACCGTAGTGGAGCCTCATGACGGCGGGTTCCGTGTCCGTCTCGGCGACGAGGCGCTCACGGCCGGTGGCGTGGTGGTTGCCACTCAGGCCGCGGATGCCGCGCGGATGTTGGCCAGGTCCTGGCCATCGGCCGCGGCCCTGGCAGCGGCCAGCACCTTCTCAATCGTGACGGTGGAATTGGCGTTCCAGCGAGATGCGATTGCCCATCCACTGGATGGCACCGGTTTCGTGGTGACCGAGCGTGCCCAGCGGGATGGCCTCCGCGCGTGCACGTTTACCAGCGCCAAGTTCGCCCACCGTTCTCCCCGGTCCCAAGCCTTGCTTCGGGTGTTCTTCCGACCGCAGCCGGTCGAATTGACAGGTCCGCGAGCGCTCGATGATGGGGCGTGGACCCAGCGCGCCGTCGACGGGCTTCGTCGGGTGCTCCGCATCTCCGCCGAGCCGCGTAGCAGTTGGGTCTCCCGCTGGCCGGCCGCGCTCCCGCAGTTCAGCGACGAACACCGCGCCGCTGTGGCCGACGTCGAGGCCGCCCTCGGGGGCCTGCCCGTAGTGCTGGCCGGCTCCGCGTTCCACGGCTCCGGTATCGACGCGGCAGTCCGGTCCGGTGAGGATGCGGCTCGTCGTCTTCGTCTTGCTGTGGGCCCGAGCTGATCCGGGGCTGCCACCAGCTGTTGCGAGGCACGCCTCCACGACCCTCGCAACGCCGCGGGTCCCGCGTGTAGCGGCGACTCGACCATGCGATAGACCGCCTACGCGACTTGTATAATTCGAGCCGTGTCCCATCGAGCCGCTTCGGTTGACGGTGTGCTGCCGCTGATCCGGGCGGCGGTGCTAGACAATGGTCTCCAGGTCCGTGTCGCTGAGCTACATACGACGCCGTTGGTGTCGGTGTGGTGCTGGTACCGGGTTGGGTCCAGAGACGAAGGTCCCGGATTGACCGGCGCGTCACACTGGGCCGAACACATGAACTTCAAAGGGACCGTCGGCATCCCCGCCGGGGAGTTCAAGCAGTTCATTGACCGGTTTGGCGGCTTCTGGAACGGCTATACGTGGATCGACCAGACCACGTATGTGGCGACGGCGACGAAGGACGCATTGGATCCGATGCTGTTCATGGAGGCGGAGCGGATGGACCGTTGCCTCTACGCGCCGGCGGCTTTCGAGTCGGAACGAACGGTCATTATTTCCGAGCTGCAGGGCGGTGAGAACGATCCGGACAATCTGCTCGACATCGAGGTCACCGCGACCGCGTTCACATCGCATACCTACCGCCATCCCACCATCGGTTGGGAAGGTGACCTTCGCACGATGAGCCGAGACGACCTGCACGGGCACTATCGCCGGTTCTACGCTCCAACGAATGCGACCCTGGTCATCGTCGGTGACGTGGATGCCGACGACGCGCTGCGCCAGGCAGAGCGTCGGTTCGGTGCGATTCCCGCCCGGGAGACAGATCGTGGGGTGATTACGGCCGAACCTGAACAGAGTGGTGAGCGGCGGGTTGAGATGGTGCGCGAAGGTACAACCGGCTACGTCAAAGTGGCGTACCACGCGCCGGCTGCGACGGATCCGGATTTCGCTCCGATGCTGGTGCTGGACGCCGTGTTGACCGGGGCCAAGGGGCTCAACGTGTGGGCCAGTTTCAGTGGTCCGGCGCCACAGCGCCGGGCCCGTCTGTATCGGGCGCTGGTCGACACCGGTCAGGCCGCCGCCGTGGCGGGGTCGTTCGTGGCGACCGCCGACCCGTATCTCTTCATGGTGTCGGCGACCGCCGGTGACGGTATCGCGGTACTCGAATTGCGCGACCTGCTGCTTGCCGCGTTGGACACCGTCCGCCTCGAGGGGGCCACCCCGGATGAGGTCGACCGCGCGAAGCGCCAGCTGCGCGCCCGGATCGTGTTGGAGAACGGCAGCATCACAAGTATCGGGCACCAGATCGGCTTTTTCGAGACTGTGGCCGGATCTGGCGTCTTCGACCAACTCGTGAGTCGCATTGCCGCCGTGTCGGACCACGACGTCGCGCGTGTCGCGGCGCGCTACCTCTCGACCCACAATCGCACGGTGGGATCGCTACAACCCGCATGACGTCCACGCCAACCGCTCTGCGTGGTCTGGCTCCGGCGCGTGAGTGCCTGGCCAATGGCGTCACGCTAATCGTCAAGCCGACGGCGACCCAGCCCGCGGTCACGATCAATGCCACCGTCTCGGCGGGCAGTCTCTGCGACCCACGCGGCGCCGAGGGGACCGCCCACTTGCTGTCGCGTCTGCTGGACCGTGGCGCCGGGACACGGCGCGGCGAGGAGGTCGCCGACTTCCTCGACCTGCGCGGCGTGTCGCCATCAATCACGGTGTCGCGTCAGACCACGAGCGTGACCTGCGACTGTCTCGCGGAGGACGCTGAAGCGGTGCTGGCACTGGTGGGCGAGATGCTGCGGACGCCGACGTGTGCGGAGGGCGATGTACAGGTGTGCCGGTCGCAGGTGCTGACCGGACTGCGACAGGACGAGGAGAGTCCGGCGGCCCGGGCGCTGGACGCGATCATGCCGCTGCTCTACGGACAGGACCATCCGTATGGTCGGCCGCCCAGGGGTCTGCCGGCCACGCTCGATCTGATTGACCGGAGCCGCTTGCTTGAGCTGCATGCGGCGCATTTCGCACCCCGCCGGCTGACCGTTGTGCTGGTCGGCAGCATCTCCGTCTCAGCCGCCGTGGCGGCGACGACCCGGGCCTTCGGCACATGGGATGTGCGGGCAGTTCCACACGTGGGGACCGACCTGTCTCCGCTGTCCCCGCCACCGAGCCCTCCCGCCAATCGGCGGCGTGTCATACCAATGCCCGCCAAGTCCCAGGCCGACATCGTCTACGGGTTTACGACCATTGCGCGGTCGGACCCCGCGTTCTACGCCTACTGGGTCATGAACAATGTGCTCGGCCAATACGGGATCGGCGGACGCATCGGGCGGAGCGTGCGCGAGAAGCAGGGGCTGGCGTACTATGCGGGTAGCGTCTTCGAGGCGGGTCACACCGCGGGGACCCTTCTCGTGCGTGCCGGCGTCAATGGCGACAACGTTGACCGGGCACTGGAGTCTATCGAGCACGAGGTGATGGCGTTGGCCCGAGATGGAGCGACCGACGAAGAAGTCGCACGCGCCAAACGGTATCTGCTTGGTGCCCTACCTCGGTCGCTGGAAACGAACGCCGGCATCGCCAGATTCCTACAGACAGCGCAGGAGTTCGACCTGGGGCTCGACCACGACCGCGCGCTGCTTGAGCTCGTCGACGCCGTCACCGTTGATGCGGTCGGCGAGGCTGCACGCCGGACCCTCGTCCCCGCGCAGGCTGCCGTCGCGATCGCCGGGCCCTACGAGGCATCGTGACCACCAAGGCCGTCTTTTTTGACGTCGACTTCACGCTCATCTACCCCGGCTCCACGTTCGGGGCTCAGGGCTATCGCACGTTCTGCGAGCGCCATGGTCTGGCCGTGGACATTACCCGGTTCGACGATGCGGTCCTCGCCGCCAGCAGCGAGCTCGAGGTGGGCGATGACGCCACCTACCGAGCCGATATGTTCGTGCGTTTCGGCCGGCGAGTCATTGAAGCGATGGGCGGCTCGGGAGACGGCCTCGGTGCCTGTGCGCAGGAAATCTACGACGAGTGGGCCCTGTGCCGCCATTTCTTGCTGTATGCGGATGTGAAACCGGCGCTTCGACAGCTCCACGCGACTGGGCTGCGTCTCGGCCTGATCTCCAACACGCACCGGTGTCTCACGACGTTTCAAGAGCACTTTGACCTGGATGCACTGATCGCCGGCGCGGTCTCTTCAGCCGAGCATGGCTATATGAAGCCCCACCCGAGTATTTTCGAGGCGGCACTCCGTGGGTTGGGGGTGGACGCGGCCGAGGCGATGATGGTCGGCGACAGCCTGAGCCATGACGTCGCGGGCGCCAGGGAACTAGGAATGCGGGCCGTCTTGCTGGACCGGTCCGGTCAGGAACGCACCGAGGCTGACGGCGTGGCGGTCATTCGAAGCCTGGCCGAGCTTCCGGCCGTCGTGGCATCGAGCTGATCCACCTGACTAGCCTGGAGGCCAGGTCATGTTCCGGCCAGCCAGCAGATGCAGGTGGATGTGGAATACCGTTTGGCCTGCGCCGCGGTTGCAGTTGAACACGGTGCGATACCCGTCTTGAGCATGCCCATGCTCGCGTGCGATCCGCGCCGCGGTGGTCACAACGGAACCGACGAGCTTCTGGTCTCCCGCCTCCAGGTCGTTCAGGGTGGCGATATGCCGACGTGGAATGACGAGGATGTGGAAGGGCGCCTGGGCAGCGATGTCTTGGAAGGCCAGCACTTCATCGTCTTGGTACACGATCGTGGCTGGAATATCGCCGCTGGCGATTTTGCAGAATAGACACGCGTCTGGCATGGTGCGCCCTCCTCGACTGGGCGGCGAGTGTACCACCCGGGGGACCCCACGGCGCCTGCCGTGCAGGCATGGAGCCGTTCCTCCGGTGGGCCACCCAGGGCGCCGTTGCCCCCGCTACTCGGTCGCGTGTCGCATGACCACAGCGCGGGGAATGCCTTTCAGGTCAGGCCGGATTTCCTCCACCGAGAGGAGAGCCTCACTGGCGAGCTGTCGAACCTCCTCGCTGTGCCCGACCCCGATCTCCATCACCAGCCAGCCTCCCGGGCGTAGGCTCACCGCCGCGATCGGTAGTAACGCGCGCACTGGGTCAAGCCCATCCTTGCCGCCGAAGAGCGCCACGGCTGGCTCATAGCGCGCCACCTCTGGAGCGAGCGTCGTGCGGGCGTGCTCCGGAATATACGGTGGGTTCGAGACAATGAGATCGTACGGTCCGGGGAAGCCGTCGAGAAAACGCGTTTCTCGAAATGCGATGCTGGCTTGGACCCCATGCCGCTGTGCGTTCCGTTCGGCCACCGTGAGGGCCGCAGCCGAGAGGTCGGTCGCTGTCAGACGAGCCTGCGGTAGCTCTCGTGCGAGCGCGACGGCGAGACAGCCGGACCCGGTGCCCACGTCGGCGATGGCCCACGGTGCGGAGCGCGGCAACAGTTTGCTCAGCGCGATCTCCACCAGGAGTTCAGTCTCCGGGCGAGGGCTGAGCACATCAGCCGTGACAGTCATGTCGAGGCCCCAGAACTCCCGAACCCCGGTGATGTGCGCCACCGGTTCCCGCCGATACCTTCGCTCGATGAGGGGGTCAACCAGCGCTGAGAAATGTCCGGGTGCCCCTGGCAGTTCGTCTCGCACACGAGACAGCCACTGCGCACGGGTCCACCCCAGTGCGTGCCGGGCGAGCACCTCCACATCGAACGCGGCGTCCCGCGGCTGGATACCCGCCTGCACCAGCCGTCGAGAGGCAACCGACACCCAGTCCCGCAGTGTCGCCATCAGCAAATGGGGGGAGACCGTCGGATTCAGGCCTGAGCGACCGGCTCGGCGTCTTCGAGTTGCGCGGATCGGAAGTGGGTGGCCAGCGTCTCGCCCATCTCGACCAAGTCGCCGTTGAGCATCTCGTTCAAGCGATGCGTTGTGAACCCGATTCGATGATCGGTCACCCGGTTTTGCGGGAAGTTGTAGGTCCGAATCTTCTCGGCGCGCTCGCCGGTGCCGACCTGGCTCTTCCGGTCGAGCGCGATTTTGTCATGCTGCCGCTGCATCTCGATGTCGTACAGCCTGGACCGCAGGACCTTCATCGCCTTCGCTTTGTTCTTGATCTGCGATTTCTCGTCCTGCTGCGAAACCACGAGACCCGTGGGCTCGTGGGTGATGCGGACGGCCGAGTAGGTCGTGTTGACGCTCTGGCCACCGGGTCCGCTGGAGCAGAAGGTATCGATCCGCAGATCCTTCTCGTCTATCACCACGTCGACCTCTTCAGCCTCCGGAAGCACCGCAACGGTGGCGGTCGAGGTGTGAATACGGCCGCTGGCTTCTGTGGCGGGCACACGCTGCACACGATGCACGCCGCTTTCGTACTTCAGTTGGCTGTAGGCCTGACGACCCTGTATCAACGCGACGACTTCTTTGATGGAGCCAACGCCAGTCTCACTACTGGACATGACCTCCACCTTCCAGCCTTGCCGC
>SXOW01000199.1 GCA_005778315.1 Acidobacteriota bacterium | reverse complement strand
CGCCGAGTTGGCGAGGCGCTACGGAGTACATCTGAGGACAATCCAGCGCGAACTGGACGAGGCGACCAAATACGTCAGGCGTTGGTGCAAAGAAAATCGAACAGCGGCGCGAGGTCGAGCCCGAGCGGCACGACGCGAAAACGCTCGACCGGCGCCACGCCCATCTGCACGAGGTCGTCACGCACGCGGTCGCTCACCGCGATGAGCTGATCAGACATCCTGGCCAACCCGCGCTCCATCGCCTGCAACGCGCGGGTCTTGGCCCGACTGTAGTACCCGCTGAGCACGTGACCGTGGTACGTGTGCAGGACCACCGGTACCCCAGCGGCTCGCGCCGCCAACCGACCGAGAAAACCGGCCTTCGCCGTGTGGGTGTGCATGACGTGGGGGCGGATCCGTCGTGTCAGCGCGGTCAACTTGGCCAGCGCGACGAGATCCCGTGGTGCGAACGACGCTTGACCAACGATTTCGGGGATCACCAGCGGCTCAACCCCGTGGTCCTGCGCATACTGGAGCAACGTCCCCTCACTCGGATTCTCCGTCCCAGTGACCAGCCAGGACCGGAACCGGGGGTCGCGGTCCATGCCGGCGTTGAGCAACGCTACGTGTCGCGCCGGACCACCGACGTTAAGACGCGCGATAACCCGCAGCACACGCACCTGCCCCGGCCCGCGCTCCGCATCACCGGTCCCGCGGATCACAGCGGCAGCGCCGTCAGCATCTCGCCTCGGCGGTCGATGAAGGTCTGGTGCCACAACTCGAGGACGAGCAAGCTCCAGAGCCGGGCGTGGTGTTGGGCCTTCCCCGTGGCGTGGTCGTCGAGAAAGCGACGCACCGTCGTCGTCTCGAAATATCCGCGCTCGGTGGCTTGTTTCCCAAGGAGTACGTCGCGCGCCGTCTCACCCAGGCGCCCGCGGAACCACGCGTCGATCGGGACGCCGAATCCCGCCTTTCGTCTGTGAAGAACCGTCTGCGGCAGCCGCGACGCCATCGCTCGTTTGAGCAGATACTTGCCGGTCCGGCCCCGCAGCTTCATGGCCACGGGCAACCTGGCCGCGAACTCCACGACATGGTGGTCGAGAAATGGCGAGCGCACTTCCAGAGAGTGCGCCATCGAGGCAATGTCCGTCTTCACCAGGAGATCGTCTGGCAGATACATCGCGATGTCGGTGTGCGCGAGTCGTTCGACTGCGCTCACCGCATCGGATTCCGCCCACCTCCGCTCCAGTAGACCGAGCGAGCTGTCCCCGAACTCGCTGCCATCGCAGGCCCGGCGACGGGCAAAATCCTCGGTATAGAGGTCCGCTTTGTGCTCGTCGAGGGTGACACTGATCCACCGGCCGTATCGTCGGACCGGGTCAGTCGCCAGTCCGCTTGCAAAGCGCCGGAGCCGGGTCGTCGATGATCGAGCGGACCCGCTGACCAGGCATCCCGCGCCTCGAACGGCCAGCTCCCGGAGCGGGCGCGGTATCCGGTCGAGCCGCCCAGCGAGCCGGGAGGCCCCGTAGCGCTCATATCCGAGGAACGACTCGTCTCCGCCGTCCCCGCTGAGGGCCACCGTGACACCGGTGCGCGCCATCTCACTCAGGCACCAGGTCGGCAGGGCCGACGAATCCGCAAACGGCTCATTGTAGTGGTAGACCAGTCGCGGCAACAGCGCGGCAGCATCAGGGCGGACTATGAGCTCCTGGTGCTCGGTGCCGAACACGGTCGCTACCGAGCGGGCATATCGGCGCTCGTCATATTCGGGCTGGTCGAAGCCGATGGAGAACGTCTTTATTCCGCCGCTGGTGGCTCGACGCATGAGCGCCACCACGGCGCTCGAATCGAGTCCTCCGCTCAACATCGCGCCGATCGGCACATCAGCCACGAGACGGCGTTCGACCGCGCGGCCCAGCAGATAGTCGAGCTCCTCGGTCAGCGCCGCCTCGGACTCCTCTCGCTTCGGGTTGTAGGAGAGCGACCAGTAGCGGGTGACCTCGACCTGGCCGGCACGCGCGACCAGATAGTGCGCCGGCGCCAGCTTACGCACCTCTTTGAACGCGCTCCACGGCGCGGGCACATAACCGTAGGTCAAGTAGTGGTCAATCGCCTCCTCGTCCGGCTCGGCTGGAATCGCGTGGTCCTGCATGAGCGCCTTCGGCTCTGACCCGAAGACGAGACTGCGGCCGTCATGCCAGTAGAACAGTGGCTTCTCTCCGAGGCGGTCCCGGGCCAGCAACAGCGCCTGAGTCCGTGCGTCCCAGAGCGCGAAGGCAAACATCCCATCGAGACGCCGCACGCACTCGGCCCCCTCCTCCTCGTAGAGATGGACGATGGTCTCGGTGTCGCTGTCCGATCGGAACCGATGACCGCGACCTTCCAACTCCGTTCGGAGTTCACGAAAGTTGTAGATTTCACCGTTGAAGACGAGGTGAATCGCACCGTCTTCGTTGGCCATGGGCTGCGCGGCCCGGTCAGAGAGGTCAATCACCGCCAGCCGGCGGCTGCCCAACCCCACGCCGCCCTCAGTCCAAACGCCGTGCGCATCCGGGCCCCGATGCACGAGCGCAGCGGTCATTCGGTGGATGAGCTCGGGCTCGACCACGGCCCCGAGGCCATGGACTACCTTGCCGGCGATGCCGCACATGGTTCTGGATCCGTCTTTCGTGCCAGCGCGGCGTCGATCAAGGACGACATCGCGTCGAGACGCGACGCCCAACTGTTCGACTTGGCGAGGGCCACCCGACGACCGATCACCTCCGGAGGTGATCCCGCGAGCTCCATCGTGATCGCCCGTTCGAACGCCGCCGCGTCAGCGGCCACGTGAATAACGGGACCATGTGTCTGGTTGAAACGTGTGATCTCGGCGAGCGGGGTCGCGACCACGCCAAGACCCATCGCCAGATACTCGTTCAACTTTGCGGGATAGACATGCTCTGTATAGCTGGTGAGCCGGTACGGGATGGTTGCGACGTCGAACCCGCGCAGGTACCGCGGCACCTCCTCGGGGCCCCGGGTCCCGAGGGCATGCACGTTGGGCAAGCGAGTCAGCGTCGACGCCTCGGCCTGGAGCGGTCCGACGAGCACCAGGCTCCAGTCCGGCCGCCGTGTCGCCAGGGCCGACAACAACGCCTGATCGACCCATTGATGTAGACCGCCGAGATAGCCGATGACCGGACGTGGAAGGCCGGCCAGGTCCGCCGGCACTGGCTCGTCCTCTACACGGCTCCGGTCGAAACGGGAGAAGTCGACGCCGGAGGGCACGAGGTGGGAATGGGGATTGAGCGGGGCAGCTCGGTCCAGCAATGCCTGCGAGGTGACGAACACGAGGTCCGCTTCGCCGAAGCACGCCGTCTCGGTCTCGTGCAACCGCACCGCCGCCGGTGAACTGGCCGACAGATGGTCCACGCAGTGGAAAACGGAGAGGGCTGGATTCAATGACCGGGCGAGCGTCCGACTGAGTGGGGTCGGCAGGAAATTCCAGACAATCGGAGGCGCCCGTATCCAGTCGACGGTGGCTCGTTGGATGGCGCGTTGCAGAATCGGCCGATTGAGCGCCTGCGCGGTCCGCGAGTAGGGAAGCGGCAGCACCACCGGGGAATAGACCCTGACGTTGTCCGGACGACGTCGGCGCGTGGATGACGCCTGCGGGCGTTCGGGCGCCCACGCTGTCTGGAGTCTTCGCCAGAGACGCGGCAGATCGCGCACGGTTGGAGCCCGGACCCCGGTCGACTCCACGAACAACACGCGGTTCCCGGCCTCGGCCAGAGACGCCATGATCTCCTGGTGGCCTTGCCACAGGAAATCCCAATCGATCGACGAGAGACACACGATGTTGCGATCGCGGAGCATCGGGCCTCAGCAACGACGTGAGCGCGGCGTGACCATCGAGGCCATGCGTGCCTCGGGCACCATGCCTCTACGCATCATGGAGATCGAGATACAGCGCTTGGGTACGCTCGACCATCCGGTGCGCCGAGAATCGTTCGGCCGCGACCGCCCGGGCGTTCGCACCAAGCCGGTGGGAGAGCGCCTCATCTCCCAGGATGTCAAGCATGGCGGCGGCGAGCGCGTTCGGGTCTCGTGGTGGCACCATCCGGGCCGTGACACCATCGTCGACGACCTCGGGGATTCCGCCTACGCCAGTGGTGACCACGGGGCGCCCAAGCGCCATCGCCTCGACCAGCGCGATCGGCAGCCCCTCTGAGATGGAAGGCAACACCACCAGGTCGCTCGCTCGCATCAACTCGAGCGCGTCCGGAATCTCACCTGGAAAAGTGACTGCCGCGGACACGCCGAGGCGGTCAGCCAGCGTCATCATTGCGGCTCGGTTCTCGCCGTCGCCCGCCAGCACGAACGTGACGTTCGGGTAGACGGCCAACACCGCTGGCACGGCGTGAAGCAGGAACTCGTGTCCCTTAATCGGGAAAAAATTGGCAACGACCGAGATCCGCGGATGACCCGCACCCCACCGAGCCGAGGAACCGCCGCCCTGCGCGTGCCGGGCCGTGCGTTCTTCGTGGCGAATATCGACGCCGTTCTCGATCACACACACTCTTTCACGGGGCACCCGAATGCCCGGCCTCGTCAACAGGTCGTGAGCCACGTAGTGCGACGGCGCGATCACGCGGTTGCACCCGTAGTAGATGGCCCGATAGAGACGGGAGAACCCCTGGCGCCGCGACCGTTTCCATCCGGAGACGCCAATCGGTAGGAAGTAGGCGCCAGCCACGCTACTGACGACCCGCCTCACACCAGCGAGCCGAGCCGCCAGCCCACCGAGCACGTCGGCCGTCCACAGATGCGTGTGAACCAGATCGCACCGTGACTCCCGCATGAGCCCGGCCAAGGTGGTGACGGTGCGTGGGCGCCGTAGGTCCCTGAGGTCGAGACTCCAGACCTGGGACGCGTAGTGCCGGTAGGTGTCGGTCATCGACCCGTGACCGTGGCACGCGACGACGACTTCGAAGCGCTGCCGGTCGAGGCCCTGCAGGAGTGTGGCGAACACCTGTTCAGCGCCACCGGCGCCAGAGGCCGCGATGACACTGAAGAGTCGGATACGCTCCACGCGGTCCTCTGTGCCAGCGGCAGCTCTGCGGACGCCGCTACGAGGTCAGGGCGCCCGTCACGGCCGAGACCAGTCCGGCGACGTCGAGCTGGTGATGGGCCAACACCTCGTCGTTCGTGCCGCAAACCGGGAGCTCATGTATCCCGATCGCCGTCACCGGCACGGCCAGGCCGAGTTGGGCGAGCCGACTGGCGAGCATCTGTCCCTGTCCGCCATCTACGTAGTGGTTGTCGAGCGTGAAGACCCGCCGCATGTCGCCGAGGGCCTCCCGCAGCCAGGCGTCGTCCACCCGGTTCAGCCACGGCAGGTCAATCACACGCGCAGACACGCCATGCTCGGCCTCGAGTTCCTCGGCCGCGTGATAGGCGTTGCTCAACAACCACGGCCCGGCACCGATGAGTGCGATGTCCTGCCCCGGTCTCACGGTAGTCCCAATGCCGTGCTGCAGCGCGTAGTCCGCCGGCAGCGCAAAAGGCACCGGCCATCCGAGCGAGACCAGCCGGATGTAGCTGCTCTGGGACGTCCCCTCGAGGCAATAGGTCAGGGTGGCTGCCGTTTCAGCCTCCGTGCACGGCTCGATGAGGATCAGGTTTGGGATCGCCGCCAACGCGGAGATATCGCGGACGGCCTGATGGGAATGGCCCGGGCCACCGGGCAACAAGCCGGCCAGCGAGCCCACGTAGATGACCTTGGTGCCCTCGCTCGCATTGTTGTAGATCTGCTCGTTGGGCCGGGCGGACAGAAAACAGGCGAATGAGTGTGCAATCGGCACCATCCCCTGGCGCGCCATCGCGCCGGCCTGCGACACCATGTCCTGCTCCGCGATACCGCACTCGACGAAGCGGTCCGGGAACCGGTCCCGAAACTCGAGCAGCCCGCAGTCTTTGACGAGATCGGCGTCGAGCGCGACGATCGCCGGGTTGCGTTGGGCATGCTCGACGAGCGCGGTCCCATAGGCGTGCACGAGTCTCTCGACATCGAGCACCGGCTTGCGGGCCGGTCGACGAGCCGTCTCGAGCACGAGCTCGCCGAGGCCTGCTTCACTCAGGCGCTCGCGGGCCGCCGCGATGAGCTCGGCCGCACCGGCCGCGTAGGTTTCCTCATTGGGCGCGCCACTGTGAAACAGATACAGCGAGTCGGCGGCGAGCGCCGCCGGTCCCTCCATGAAGGAGACGCCCTTGCCTTTGACCGTGTCGGCGATCAGCACTTTGGGAACGCCTGGTATCGCGTCCAGTTTCTCGAGCGCGGCATCGAGCGCCGCGAAGTCGTGCCCATCGCACCGGGCCACCCGCCAGCCAAAACTGGCGAACTTCGCCTCGAGGTCACCAAGTGGCCCGACCTCCTCCACCCACGTGTCAGACTGAATCTTGTTGTGATCGACGATGACGGTAATCTCATCGAGTCCCCGCGTGACCGCCGACCCAAGGGACTCCCAGATCTGGCCTTCCTGCAGCTCCCCGTCCCCGGTCAGGACAAAAATGCGTCGGCGCTGCCCGTGGAGCCGGTTGGCCGTCGCGATCCCCTTCGCCTTGGAGATGCCCATGCCGAGCGACCCTGTATTCGCCTGCACGTAGGGCGTCTCCACATGCGGATGACCGGCCAGGCCATCCACCCGGCGAAGCGCGTGCAGCAGCTCGAAGTCGAGCAGCCCGAGACCGGTCAGCACGGCGTAGAGCGCGGGAGCGTCGTGCCCCTTGGATGAAAAGAACAGATCGCAGCGCTCGTCACCCTGCGCCAATCCCTGGATCTTCTGCAAGAAGAGCCAGGTCATGATGTCGGTCGCGCTGAAACAGGTGCCCAGATGGCCCGACCAGGCCCGGGCGATCGTATAGAGGACATTGATGCGCGTGTAGGCCGCGAACACGGCGGCACGGGGTTGCGCCTCCAGTTCCCCTTCAAGAAGCGCCTGGAATGCCGTCCGCGGGACGTAGAACAGCTCGTCGGAACCGACCTGTTCGAGCTGCGATTCACCCATCTCGATTCATCCTCCAAACGCCGCCCGGGTCACGAGCGGCAGCGTCCAGTCCCCACTGGCGACCAGCTCTTCAGCCATCCGCCAGTCCCACGGTTCGTTGATGTCGAACCCCTCGCGCTCGTCGGTCTTGAACGGTACCAGCGTGTGGCCGGCAATCGTGCGTCCCTCGAGCGCCACCCGACTCCAGGCGATCTCAAGACTGGCGTTCTGGACCCACACCTCCGGCAGCGACGGCATCTGGCTGCTGTGCCACGGCTGTTCTGGCGGACCGAACGGAAGCAGGGGCAACAGCCGGTCTCCCCGAATCACCCACATCTTCCCCGGGTGTTGCCGCACTGGCTCCACGGCGCGAAGCGAATCGACGCCGTCGGCGCCGCGAAACGCGGCCCACGCTCGGCGCAGCGTCTCGGCCGTCCGGAAGGGGCTCGTTGGTCTCAGAATCGCGAAACAGTCGAACCCCCGACCTGCGTTCTGCAGTGCCGCCAGCGCGTGCTCGACCCAGTCGATGTCTGGAGACCGCGCCCCTGCCATCGACTCCGGTCTCAGGAATGGCACTTCTGCGCCGTAATGTCTTGCGATGTTGCCCGTGGCCTCGTCATTGGTGGACACGACCACCGCCGCAAACACCCCGGACTCGAGCGCGGTCGTGATCGTGTACGCGATGAGCGGATGGCCTCCCAGCACCCGGGTGTTCTTGCCGGGCACACGGGTGGACCCACTGCGCGCCGGGATCAACGCGACGCAGGACCGATCGCGCGGCGTCGCCCCCGGCGCATCAGACGGCATCGGGGTCGGCATGGATATAGATCGTCTTCCAGTCCGAGTACACGTCGAGCGCCTCTGTGCCGGCTTCGCGCCAACCTGTGCCCGACTGACGCACGCCCCCGAACGGCATGTGCGGCTCGCTGCCGTAGGTACCACCGTTAATCGACGCGACGCCGGACTTGATACGACCGAGGAATGTCATCGCGCGGTCGATGTTCGCGGTGTGAATGGCGGCGGTCAGTCCGAACGGCGAGTCATTGGCAAGACACACCGCTTCCTCGAAGTCGGCGACACGATAGAGGCACGCGATCGGTCCGAACAACTCGGCCCGAGAAATCTCGGCATCACCTGCTGCGCCTTCGAGCAGGGTCGGGGTCATATAGAACCCATCACGATGGGCGCCATCGGTCATCCGTCCACCCCCGATCAACACGGTCGCGCCGGCGGCACGGGCGCGGTCGATGGCGGACACCATGTTGTCGAGCTGTCGCTGATTGATCACCGGACCGAGGTCGTCATCGTCGCCCTGGCCGAGGGTGAGGTTCCGCGTGTATTCCAGCAACCGGGCCTTGAACTGGTCGTAGACCGCATCGA
Source organism: Acidobacteriota bacterium (assembly GCA_005778315.1). Lineage (GTDB taxonomy): Bacteria > Acidobacteriota > Vicinamibacteria > Vicinamibacterales > UBA8438 > UBA8438. The sequence goes on along the minus strand of SXOW01000199.1, from coordinate 15,209 downwards.
AGACGATGAGTCGACTGCCGGATGCGCACCGTTGACCGGCGTTACTGAACGCCGACAGACCGGCGATCGTGACCGCGCGGTCGAGATTCGCATCATCGCAGACGATGAGCGGGTTCTTCCCGCCGAGTTCCACGCAGACTTTTGCCAGACGGGCACCGGCCGTCGTCTGAATCTGCCGACCCACACCACAGGAACCGGTAAAACTGACGAGATCGACATCGGGGTGCGCCACGAGGGGCGCTCCCGCCTCGATTCCATAGCCCTGCACCACGTTGAACACGCCGGGCGGAATCCCGACTTCGTCAAACACCTTGGCCGCGGCCCAGGCCGTGGCTGGCGTGTCTTCTGACGCCTTCATCACGGCGGTGTTGCCACACAGCAGCGCCGGGTACGCTTTCCATGCCACGTTGGCGATGGGCGTGTTCGCGGCAATGATCAGTCCAGCGACGCCGAGTGGCTGCCGGACGATCAGAGCCGTACGATGGGGCACCGCGCTTGTGGTGGTCTTGCCGTAGAACCGGCGTCCCTCCCCGGCGACAAACAGACCCATCTCGACTGCGGCGCCCGTTTCACCACGCGCATCCCGTCGAGACTTCCCGGTTTCGAGCGACACGATCTCGGCGAACGCTTCGCTCCGCTCTCGCATCAGCAGCGCGGCCTCTCGCAGCAGATCGCCTCGGGCGACCGGGGTCAGAGCGGCCCAGGCCGGCTGGGCGCGTTTCGCCGCCTCGACCGCGGCCCGGACATCGGCCTCACCTGAGCGCGCCACGGTGCACAGCTCGGCACCGGTCGCGGGGTTGAGGTTGGGCAGCGTCTGGCCGTCCTGGGCGGGCCGGTCTTGACCGTCGATCCGATTCGGGACCTGTGGCGGTATCAACGACGTTGCGTGCATCGCGCTGTGATCCTCTTCGAGTGAATGATGCAGAGACCGGCGCCGAATCTCCGCTGACCTGAAGGCCCGCGGCGCGGCCGCCAGCCGCTACCAGGCCGTAAAGCCGCCGTCGACCCGCAGTTCGGTCCCAGTCACATACGCCGAGGCGTCAGACGCGAGGAATCGGAGCGGGCCGGTCAAGTCGTCCGCCTCCGCCATGCGGCCAAGCGGCACCCGATCGTTGAACTTGCGTTGGAATTCCGGGTCCTGGGCACCGAGCACGCCGCCCGGAGACAGCGCGTTGACGCGGACCCCGTACGGACCCCACGCGGTCGCCAGATATCTCGTCAGGTTGACGACGGCCGCCTTGGACGCCCCGTAGGCCGGCGGCTTCAGAAACGGAGGGTCCAGATCCATATGGGCATAGAGCCGCAGGTCAGGCGAGACGCTCGCGTAGAGGGAGCCGATGTTGATGATGGAACCGCGCCGCGCCTTGACCATCTCGGCGCCGAACACCTGGCAGACCTGGAAGGTCCCCAACGTGTTGACCTCGAGAATCGCCCGACTGACCTGCATCGGGACGTCCTCCATCCGGCACGACGACGCGCCCCCCGTTGATGACGCGGGCTGGTCGATCCCGGCGTTGTTCACCAGCACAGTCGCGACGCCCATCATCTCTGCGCAGGCTGCCTGGGCCGCGACCAGAGCATCGCGGTCCATGACATCCGCGCGATGCAGGTGCAGCCTGGGCCTACCAGCCGACGACGTCGGTTGCGCATACCGGTCCAGCCGTGCCTGCAGGCCTGGACTCACCGCCGCACGCGCCAGGTCGAGCGCGAATACGTGCGCACCCGCGTCCAAGAGCGCCCCAACCCAGATCGGTCCCAGGTTGCCGGATGCGCCGGTCACCACGGCAACCGCACCGTCGAGTCGAAACTGACTGTCCATCATTGAGACGGGGCTTCGCCTCGCACCCCCGCGGGGCCTAGGTGGGGGCCCCGCAGGCCCGCCTGCGAACCCGCGAGGATCGCAGGCGCGTGCCCGCCCATCGCGGAGTGCACCCTGCCGCGTCGCGGTCGGACGCAAACTGCCACGTTAACCGTTCGTGTCACCAGGCAACTTGAGGTGAGCGAGTGCGATCGAGTCATCCTTCCGTAGCGCAACGGTGGTCACGGCTCCGAGCACCCGGTCCTGCTCCGTCGGTGGGAGTCCGTCACCCGGCGATTTGACGGCGATGTCGTCCTCGGTCAGTGTCCGCCCCGCGGGCACGTCCCGGGCCGCCACCAACTTCTTCCCCATCTTCAGCACTGGTCCGGCTTCGCTCGCATACACCGCCTTCTGCCCGTCGCCCAGACTTCGCCGCGCGCGCTCGAGGTCCCGGACCATCTTGCGCATACCGACGGGCTCGAGCGAGAACACGTGGTCAGTCCCCTTCATGGCCCGGTTCAAGGTGAAGTGTTTCTCGATGATGCGCGCCCCCAGCACGTAGGACACCACCGGCATGGCGATGCCGTTGTCGTGCCCGGAATATCCGATGACGATGTCCGGGAAACGCTGGCGATAGGTCTCAATGACCCGCAGATTGAGTTCATCGAACGCGACCGGATAGCCGCAGGTGCATTGCATGATGCACAACTGCGTATTGATCGCCATGACCGCCTCATAGGCCTTCTCGACATCCTCCATCGAGGCGCCGCCGGTGCTCACGACCATCGGTTTCCCGAATCGCGCCACATGTCGCAGCAGCGGCAGATTCCGTACGTCGCCCGACGCGATCTTGTAGGCGGGCATCTCCAACGCCTCAAGAAAATCTGCGCTTCGGATGTCGAACGCCGTCGCGAACAAATCGATCCCGATCTCGGCCGCGTACGCCTTGAGCTCCGCATACTCCGCGTGCCCGAATTCGAGCGCCTCGCGATGCTCACCGTAGGTCGCGCCAAAACTATTCTCGTTCTCGTACGGCTTGTCGAAGGCTGCCTGCGTAAAGAGCGTGCGATTGTCCCGCTTCTGCAGCTTCACCGCGTCGGCTCCGCAGGCGTGTGCCTCGCGGAACATTTGTTTCGCTGTGTCGAGGTTGCCCTGGTGGTTGTGGCCCACCTCAGCAATGACGTATACGGGACCGCTGTCGTTCACGACGTGCCGTCCCAGATTCAATTCGCGTGACATCGTCCGATCCTCCTCAGTCGAGGTGCGTGTACTACGTGTGTACGGCACGGCGCGGGCGCGTGGCCGCCGTCGTGCGACATCCATACCGCCAACCCGCGAGACGCGAGCGGGCCCACGATGCTCGTTGCCACGCTCTCGCCACCAGGCTAGCCTCGCATGCGTGACACGAGCGCGTCCCACCCCAGGGGCCCGGACGCCGTCGCTCGCGCGTGGTCTGCGAGCGCCTGCAGTGTGGGTGCGTCCGTGGGCAGCCGCTCGCAGCGGTGAATGTCGATCACGTTGTGCATGTGGTCGAAAACCGCCGGTGAATAGTCGTCGAAGTTCGTCAACACGACAGATCCGCACGCCATCGCTGCATTCACCGTGGTGTTGTTGGCGCGCACCCCTTTGTCGAAGAATGCGGCGAAGAACGTGGTGTCGATCAGATAGTTGTACACGGCGGTATCGGACATATAGCCCAGAAAAAAGATGTGCTCGCCGTAGATTTCCTGAAGCTCATCAAACACCACGGTGAACCGCTCGTCGAACGCGGTGCCCTCATGCAGCGCGGTCGAGAGATACACGGAATACGGCTGGCCCGTTCGCTCAAGCAACGCATGCACCGTCCGATGCAACTCGGACCGCACTTTGTGCGCCATCCCAAACGCGAACACGGACAGCCCCTCCGAGCGGAAGCGCTGTGGCTCAAGGAGGGTCGATGGGCACCAGGAGTCCTGCACGTCGGCGCGCAGGACTCGCAGCTGGGCGACCAGTTCCGCGTTGCCGCAGTAGACGGTGACGGCGCGAGACAGCAACGTCCGTTCCACATCGGTGTCGGTCCAGGCATGCAGAAACAGACTGAATCCGCCGCGCCACGGGGCGGTGTCGAGTCGGGCCGCAAGTGCGGCACTGTCGGCATCTGAAAACTCCGACTGCTTCAACGACAACACCGGATGGACCATCGAGAAGGCGCGGTCGTCAAACACGCTCAGCATCGGTACCGCCAGGTGCCGAGCAAGCAGCAGATTGAACTTCGCGACACCACAGGTCAGGGGATTGAGATGGTAACCGAGCACCCCATCGGCAACGCCAGGCCCGCGCACGCTGCGCTCACTCACGCCGACGGCCCCGGCTTCTCGTAGACCAGCACCCGCCCTTTGCCCATCCAGTCAATCGCCGACTCGAGGTCGAGCCGGCGTCGAAACCCTTCGAGCACAAACATCACTCGCAGGAAATCTTTGTTCAGCAACGTGATGTGCGAGGGGTCGACCTCAAACTGGGTCGTGACGTCGAGCAACCCGGCCGGGTCCGGGTGAAACCTAGTGGTGACATAGACGTAGCGCGAACTCACGCGGCACAAGTTCCGGACGGTGTCGCGCACCTGAAGCACGGTGAGATGCTCCAGCACCTCACGACAGATGACGAGATCGTAGGAGGCGTCGCCAAACAGCGCCTGGTCCGCGGTTGTGCCAATCGTGATCCGGTCTTTAACTTCCGGCGAAGCGAGCGCTTTGCAGCTGGGGCTGAAGTCGACCCCATCGGCCACCACCCCCTGCTCCTGGAGCAGGAACAACAAGACACCAGGCCCGCATCCGACATCCAGCACACGCGTGGGTTGAAACACCTCCTTGATGACGGCGGGATGTCGTCCTTCGATCTTCCGGCGGGCCTCGATCGTGTAGTCGTTGTTCCCCTCCCGCCAGTCGCTCACAAAATACTCGGCGTCGTAGTGGTCAGGCGCGACCGGTCGCTGGTCGACGACAAGCTGCTCGAACGCGCTGACCTCGCCCTCGCCATCACGCGACGGCGGACGGTATCGGCGCAGCAGCTCGGTAGACGAATCAAGCACCGTGTCCAGCAGGACGATCTCCGTACCCTGCTCGGCGCAGATTCGCTCCTGCTCCGGCGGCAAGCGTCCAGCCCAGTCCTGCCCCTTGATGTAATGCGTGGGACGCAGTGCCCGCAGGACAGTCTCGGTGTCCGACCGGCTGACGTGCGTGTAGTCCACGTCGGCCAGGGCGTCTATGACCTTGGCGCGCTGCGAGGCTTCGAGCAACGGCGGATGCTTCGCCGACACATAGCTGTCGGGTGCGATATTGCACAACAACTTGGCGCCGAGCGCCTTGGCCGCACGAAAGTAGGCGATATGGCCGTGGTGGAGGGGATCGAATGCGCCGTCGACCATCGCCACGCGGCCCTGGTAGTCCTTGAGCTCGTCGGTTGTCAGAATCATCTCGGTGTGAGTCTCGTACGAAAAGGGTTGGCCGTCACGTCGGTGGCGGCCTCAATTATCGAACAGCTTTACAGCCTAGACGAGGTGGGGACGGCTGCGTCAGGACGCGACGCCGCCGCCGGTGTCTCTCGAGTCAGCGTGTCGAACAGCGTTTCGACCATCTCGACTTCTTGCACGTCGAGCGTCACGAGCGGAACGCCAAGCTGCCGCGAGAGCCGCCTGGAGACGTCCAGGTGCGTCAAGACAAGCTCCTCTGCGTTCGAAAACAGCCCAATGGACGGCACGCCGTAGAACGGCCCCAAGTAGGCAAGCCCGCCATACGTGCCGATGAACGCGCGGGCGTTCGCGATCACGGCGCTCTGGACTTCCAGATTCTGGGTCGGCGTCATCAGATGATCGATCTTATGCACGCCCATGCCGGTCCCGGGGTCGAAGTCCTCGTGGTCGTCCATGCTCAGCCCAGGGTTCAGCAACACGACCGGCGTTGTTGCCGCCAGCGCCCGGATAAACCGCGTCACGAGGGCCCGATTCTCTCGCGTGTCGGGAAACGACGGTCGGAAGTAGAAGCGGACCGCCACATATTCGTGGGGCAGCGTCTTGAGCATCGAGGCAGCGTCAATCGCCGGCATCCGGCGGTAGACCGCGTGCTTCTGGAGCAGGCTTATCGCGGCCTTCTCGGCCCAGTAGTAACGGAGAAGCCGATACATGACGCTCGGGTGCAAGAGCACGACATCCCGCAGCCCGTGGTGTTCCTTGACCAGCTCGACGATCTGATCGTCGAAGTCGCTCACCGCCATCTGCTTCTGGTTTCCGCCGTCTTGCCAGCGGGCCTCGTTGCGGCGCTGGAACTGCTTTACCGACATCAGATCGAAGACATCGACGTAATGATCGGCCAGATCGCGATACCAGAGACCAGCTCCACCGCGGGACACGACGAACAGCCGGTCCGGGCTGAGGTCGAACTCCTTGACCGCCCACGTCAGAAAAGGGATCCAGTAGAGCACCTCGAAACCCACTTCCGACAACCAGGGCCCGACAATGATCGGTGTACGGCTCTTCGCCACCCGACGCAACTCCGCACGCATCAGCCCCACCTCGCGCCCCGAGGGGACCTCGTCAATCTCTTGCCGGACGAGCCACGGGATGATGCGACTCTTCATCAGCGGTAAGGCGCGGATGGCGCGCAACAGGGACCGCCCTGGCGGCGCGATACCCTCGCTGACAGCCTTGCGAGTTTTTCGTATCGAGCGTTGCACGAGTCTTCGTCTCCTCTCCGCGTCGCCGAACGACTTGCGCCAATGAGCCCCGACTTGATCGAGGCGCGACCGCCGGGTGAATCCGCGATAGTACCCCCGCACCCGGAGATAGAGCGGCTTCAAGAACGTCGCACGTTCGAAGAGGTCGAGTCGGAGTTGCTTCAGCTCCTGCCGAAAGTGGAGCAGCCCGGCCAACCGCAGGTAGCGCCCTCCGAGCCGAAGCCCGGTCCACCGACCCAATCGCGGTAACCGCTCGCCGCGCACGGTGAGCGTCCAGGTCAGCGCGCACGCATGACTGATCCACCAGGGCACGAAGGCGTAAAAGGGTCGCCCATTCGGAAAAAAAGCTCGTCGCTGTCGTTGCAAACTGAAGATCGGTCCGTACCAGCGGCGGAACCAGAGCACGTCCGGGACTTGTCGGAACTGCCCCTCCAGCGCCAGCTCCATCAGCAGCAACCGGTCGGGCACCAGCACGTGCCGAAAGACCCCCGCCCGACGAATCGCCGCGGCACGTCCCAACCCGTAGATCATGTTCCCCGCCGACATGCGGCGCATGGTCTGCTTGAATCGGGTGCTCACGTCGTCGATCCCGGCCGTCGTGAACTCCCAGGGGCGTTTGTCGTTTATCACCCCATCTGGTCCAATCCGCCGGTTGCGCGGATACGCCAGCACGGCGTCGGGGTGAGCGTCCAACTCCGCCACCAGGGTCGCAAGCCACCGCGGATGCCAGATGTCGTGGTCGCTGGCCCAGGCGAAGTACTCGGCGTCCGGCGTATCCTCAAGCGCCAACTCGAACGCACGGCGCCAGTTGTCGATCATCCCCAGCCGACGGGGGTTCCGGGAGTAGACGATTCGGGCATCCTGCGACGCATAGCGCTGGACGACGTCCGCCGTCGCATCCGTCGACTGGTCGTCGACGCAGAGCAATCGAAAATCTCGATACGACTGGCTGAGCAGCGACTCGAGCGTTTCCGGCAGGTCGTCAGCGTGGTTGTAGAGCGGGGCGCCGATCACGACCCGCGGCGCGCTCATTGGGCTGGTTCCGCGCCCGACACCCGGCGCCATCCGACCACATGTTTGTACCCACCGTCCTCCCCGTCAGGGTCCTCGTGCAGCATCTTGGTGTAGCTGACTGGCAGGAGGTCGATCTGGTGCGGCCAGTAGTGCTGCCCGATGATCGAGCGGACATTGCTCAACTCGTGATTGTGATGCGACCGGTCGCGATTGAGGCTGTAGAGATACCGGCACTCGAATTCGAACGCGCGTCGAACGTAACCCTCGACCTGCTGCGTGGTCATCTCCTGGAACGAGACCATGTTGATCGTGAGGTCGACCTGGTCTGGTCGGGCCGTGCCGTGAAACGTGTCAGGGAGAAAAACAAAATCCACCTCTTGCCAGTCCGCAAACGTCTCCTGCGGCGGAACCTCCCCGTAGAACCGCACCTTGGCGTCCGGGAAAGCGGCCATCAAGTAGGTGGCGGAGAACAGGAACAGCTCCGGGAAGTCGGTGATGACGTAGGTGACGTTCGGACAGAGCGTCTTGAACTGATACGCGAACCCGCCCCACCCGGCTCCGATCTCCCAGACGAGCTTCCGCTCGGTCGCCTGACGCATCTCCCCCAGCACCGCCCCGGCGTGCAGCGCGATCAGGACTTCGTAGAACTTCAGTGTGTCGATGTTGACCAGTTCTCCCTCGATGTCGAACCCGAACCCGCCCAACAGTCGCGACTCCGGAATCCACACGTCGGCGTCGTCAAGCGCACGCAGTGCGGCCAGCTTTTCGGTGAACCGTCGCCGCTGCTTGTCCAGACTCTGCCGATAGTGGTTGGCATGCAGCCCGGTCAAATTGTGTGTGTGGTGGCGGAGCTTCTCGATAATCAAGGGCGACGCGTCCAGCATGTACTCGAACTTGGCCAGTTCACCCGACCAGTAGTCACTGGGCGCGTGCCCCGTCAATCGGCGGTTGCGGCCAAGCGCCATGAGGCCCAGCACCTGTCGCCGCACCCGTTCGTAGGCTTTGTACGCGAACGCCTCTCTGCGCACAGCGAGTTGGGCATCCCATTCATCGGCCGCCGTACGGGCTGCCGCCATCATCTCGTCCGTCGCGGACACGTCACTCACCGAACCGCCCCCCCAGCGTGGTGGCGCTTGCGGGCCTTCCTTGCCATCTTCTCTCGACGCTCGCGCCACTTCCGCACGTGCTTCCGTCTGGTCTTGTAGTACTGCCAGGCCGCCATCCCGACGTGATGCCACCACCGGCGCACGCGCTTGCGAAACTGCCGGAGGTCGGCCACCGCCAGGAGCATCGCCAAGACCCAGAGACCGGCTCGCAACGGCCACAACCGTACGGGAAGCGCGTCGTCGACCTGCGGTGGTGTCTGCGCGAGTTGCTCGAGCGCCTCCACTAGCCGGGGCGTGGCTGCAACCTCCAACCCGTGTGGTCGCACGAACGTCGTCGTGAAACCGCGGGCGGACGGAGCCTGTCCATCGTCGAGACTCGCCGACAGCTGACGGGTGTGCTCGTCAAGACTGGTCGCGTGCTGGATGTGGCCGCCGTTCTCCGGGAGCAGATACCTGAAGTGCAGGGTGCCGGTCTGGGTGTCGTCGAACGACGAGTCGACGATGGTAAACACCGGTCGATCCTGGATACCAGCCTCGATCATGGCCGACGTGTTGATACCGACCACGCCCGCACTGTAGTGCAACGTGTCGTAGTAGTCGGCACGGTCGTCGTTGTCCACCGGATTCGCCCCGCTCCGCGGAAACACCGCCACGTTGGGATAGGCCGACAGGTCCACGGTTTCCCAATGTGCGCAGTTGTACGGATGCGGACGAATCAAGATGCCCAGGTCCTTCACCGAGCCGGGCCCACGACGCACCGCCTCGATCCACCGTGTCACAAATCTGACCTCGGGATCCGGCGCGGAGATCGAGATCGTCGAACCGGTAAACACGATGAACGGTCGTTCGGAAGACAACCCCACTCGCCGACAGAACTCGGACCGCGATCGGCTGGGTGTGCGATCGAACCACCGGTCAAAACACTGCGCGCCGGTGACCACGACCCGCTCTGCCACCACCCCGTGAAAGTCGAGCGCTTCCCGGCGTTGGTCGTGGTTCCACAGCGCCACCAGATCGGGCTGTATCCGCATCAACCCCTTGGTGGTCAAATGATCCCACGACGCCACACACAAGGCGCTGCGGATACCGATGCGCCGCGCGGCCTTGATCAGGTCCACCTGGGGACACTGATCCGTCACCAGCGGCGACACGACCAGCACGTCCGGCGCGATCCGTCGCAGATACGTCTCCAGCGCGCGACTACTGGGCACCGCCCGCTCACACGCCAGCAGGAACCGCACGAGGCGATCGGTGCGGGAGGCTGTCGTCGTGGTCCAGCGACCAAGAAACCGGGTCAGCGGCGGCAGGATAGTGCGCATCCGGTCGCGCAGATACGGAGACTGCGCGAAACGGGGGTGCAAATACCGTGCGTAGTCAACCGTGCCCCTGACGCCGCGCGCCACGGCGTGCCAGATATCTGGGCGCCGCGGCACCGGTCGCTGCACCTCGACAGCCCCGTCGATGCTCTCGAGGGCCGCCAGCCCTTCTGGCTGTTTGTGGGGCTGGTCGAAGGCGACCGACACCTGGTGCCCGCGTTGGCTCAGCGCTTCGAGAACCGAATCGAAGTAGCGCAGATAGCCGGGGTACTGGAGGACGAACAGCACTCTCAACGTACCGACTCCTGCGGGGCTGGCACCTCTCTCTCCTGTCCCTCCACCACCAGGCTGAGCAGGTCGAGCGAATGCACGTCGAGCGCTACGAACGACCCGCGTTGCAGCTTGGCGGCCGCGCGATACATCAGGTCCAGATGATGGGGCGCGACGTGCTCGGGACTGGAATAGAACGCCAGCGAGCGGACGCCGTAGAACGGGGCGACATACGACAGCCCTCCGTAGTTGCCGACGTAGGCACGGGCGCCACTGATCACCTTGGTTTGTACCGCCAGGTTGCTCCGGGGTTCCAGGAGATGGTCGATGGTATGGACTCGGCGTGTCACATCAGGCTTGAGGTCCCAGTGGTCGTCCACGGCGAAGCCGGGGTTGAGCAGCACGACATCAGTGATCTCGGTCACGCGCGCCAGCAGTCGACGAACAAAATCCCAGTTCTCCTGCGTCTTTGGAAACGCGCTGTTGTAGTAGAACCGGACCGCCACGTAGTCGTCCGGGAGCTGCGACGTCACATCGGAGGCGTCAATCGCCGGCAGTCTCTCGAAACTCGAGAAGGACTCGATGAGATTGATGGATGCGCGGCTCTTCCAGTAGGGATAGAACAGTCGATACATGTACATCGGGTGAAACAACTCGGCGTCGCGACGCTCGACGGAGAACTTGACGAGTTTGACCACCTCGCGGTCGAACTCCGTCAGGGCCCGCTGCTTCACTTGCCCCTCGGCCATCCGCGCCTCGTGGCGCTCTTTGAGTTGCGCCGGCGTAAAGAAATCGAAGACGTCGATGTAGCGCGCGCCGATACCTTCGTACCACGGAGCGACGCCGCCGCGAGAGACGATGATCAGCCGCTCAGGGTCGAAGTGTCGATAGGTCTTTACCCAGCGCAGAAACGGCACCCAATACAGAATCTCGAAGCCCACCTCGCTCAGCCACGGCCCGACAATGAGCGGCTTGGTCCCATGGTGCAGTTTGTCGATGATGCGCGGAATCGCGACCATCTCCTCGGTCGGCTCATCCGGGTTCATCCGCGGCACCGCGCGCGGCACCACGTATTTCTTGACGAAACTCTTGGCGGGCGGCCAGCGGAGACCCAGGTCGAGGATGGAGAAGATGGGCTTCATGACCATCCCGCCGAATGTGAGGGGTCGCAGCTGACCCTGCCGTTTTCGTGAGGTACGCGTAAACTCGCGAACGATCTTGAGCCCGATCGCAACTGGGTACAACACGGCTCTCAGCGGGTATAACCAGACGGGCGTACCCGCGGCCGCCGGCTTGGGGATGCGACCCAGTTCCTCGATGCCGTCGGCAAGCAACGGCGTCGCCGCGACGTCCAACCCCTTGGGTCGAACGAACGCCTCGATAAACCCTCGGAGCTTGGCCTGGGCCTCCTCCCGTTGATCGAAGGCACGGGCGAGTTGGGCGACATGTTCGTCAAAGTCGTGGGCATTCTGCACCAGCCCCCCGCCGGCTTCGAGGAGATACTTGAAGTGCAGCGTGCCGTCCTGCGTCCCGACATGTTCCTCGGTCTGAATCGTGAACACGGGCCGCCCGACGATACCGGCCTCGATCTGGGCGCTGGTATTCACGCCGACCGCCATCGCACTGTGGAAGAGGGAGTCGTAGAAGTCGTTTTTGGAAGCGGCGTCGACGGGATTGTCGCCACCTGCCGGCCAGACCGAGACACGGTCGTACTCGGCAAAATCGTACTTGTGCCAGGGCTGGAGGTTCTGCGGGTGAGGTCTCACCAGGATCGACGCGCCTCGTACGCGTGCATCGTCGGCCTTGGCCAACGCTTGCACCCAGCGCTCGACAAATGCCGCTTCATTCGGCGCGATGAAGCCGGATGAGCAGAGATACACCAGGAACGGACGGTCGGCCGGCAACCCGACTTTGGCGCAAAACTCCTCACGCGTCGTACTCGCCTCGCGCGCAAACCACTGGTCATAGACCGGCGACCCGGTCACGAGCACCTGCTCCGGGCGCAGGCCGTGCATCACGATGGCTTCCCGCTTCTGCGACTCGTTCCACACGTACACCCGATCGGGCCGAATCCGGATCAGCCCCTTGTTGGTGAGGTTGTCCCAGCTGTGGACGCACAAGCCGGTCCGGATGCCCAGCGCACGGGCGCTCTTGAGGTAGTCGACCTGGTCCGAACCTAGATCAACGAGCGGCGTCACCAGCACGACGTCCGGCTTCTGCGACGCAATGAGTGCGTCGACCCATCGATCCGTCGGGATGGCCCGTTCGATCCACAACAGCAGCGTCCAGAGCAGCCGCCGCCCAGGTGCGCTGTTGACCAGGGGCAGCTTGCTGATCCGGGCCAACGACCCCGGGAGACGCAACTGCGCCCGCTCGCGCAGCTTGTCTGCGTCCCGATACTCTGGTGTCAGATACCGCAGGTAGTCGCTCCAGATGCGGACGCCCCGCGCCAATCCAAGCCAGAAGCGATAGGGTGTCTTCTTGTTGGCCAGATCGCTGTGCGTGATGTTCGCGAAGTCGTCAGTCAGATCCCAGAGCAAGCGCCCGTCGCCCAACTTGTCCTGCATCACGAACGCGAGATGCACGTCATGTCCACGCTCGGCCAGCGCCCGTATGGTCGAGGCGAAGTTGCGGAGCGCACCGGGGTGCCTCATCGAAAACAGAATCTTCATGACAGCAACGGGTCGACCCAGGCACGAAGATGAGCCGGATCGAAATCGGATGTATTCGTCAGTTCAAACGGGAGGCCCGGCATGGCAGCCGCGACCTCACGGGAGACGGCCGCGTGTTGCGGAAAGAGCCCCGCCTCGGCACCGAACAGGAGGCACGTGGGTACGTTGTAGAACGGAGCCATCAACGACAGCCCCCCAAAGGTCCCCACGAACGCGCGCGCGCCGGCGATCACCGTCGCCTGTGCCCGCAGCTGGTCATCCACCTGCGCTGCCGCTAGTACCCGGATCCGACCGCCGTTCGGAATGCCATCGGGCACGCCAGGGAAACCTCCCGCGTCGACCACGACGACGTGGGCGCGCTGACTGAGTTCGGCCAACACCTCATGCACGACGCGCCGCTGGAGTGTGGTGTCTGGAAAGCAGGCGCTGAACCAGAAACTGGCGGCGACGTACGGTTCCGCGGCCTCGGCCATGGGTGTCGGGTCGGGGGTCACACTGAAGCGCTCATATCGCGCATGCTCGGACAGCCAGTGGCCGGGGACCACGCCCCGCCAGATTTTCGAGCACACACGAAACAGTACTGACGGGTGCAGCACCGCCGCGTTCGCGGTACCCGAGTGTTTCGTCACCAAGTCGAGCAGGTCCCGCTCGAAGTCCGAGATAACAGTCTGTTTGCTGGTGCCCCCTTCACGGATCCGATCGAGATTGCGCGTGTGGACAATGTCGAACGGCAGCAGGTCACACAGATCCACGTAATCCGAAGCGAGGCCGGCGTACCACTCGCCGACCCGACCGCGCGACACGGCGATGACAGGCGCACGCCGCGGCCCGAATGTCGCCCGCATCCAGGCTACAAACGGCCGCCAGTACAGCAACTCCAACGCCACGTCGGCCAGGAACGGACCGAGGATGATGGGCTGATCGCTCGCCCACATCTGGGCCACCTGGTCTTCCGCCAGCGAGCCGATGTGAGAAGGATCCAGACGCCGGACGGCCCGCATGATGAGCTCAGCTGGTGACTGGACGTCGACGAGGACCGGACCAGCATCCCCCTCCGTGTCGGTCTCGTCGGGGACGCCCCGAGGCGGAGTCTCCTCGCTGTGGCGGGCTTCGTCGGCCCTCCTGATGCGCTCCATCCGACCGGTAAAGTGGTCATAAATCGGCACCACGGTCTCCGCCAGGCCCTGGTACAAGGTCTCCCCTTCGTGCAGGATGATCGCGTGGGAGACGGTAGACGGGAGCCCGGCGGTCGTGCTGCTCAGAATCAGGTTCGAGCCGCGCGCGAAGATCTCGCCGATGCGCGCCGCCACCCGCGAGCCAACTGCGTCGTGTCCCAATCTGGGAAGATCGTCAAAGACCCGCAGATCCTGAGGCACGACCAGGGACACGGCCAGCGACAGGTACCGCACGTCGCCTCTGGGCAAGTCGACGAGCGGAGCGTGACGCCGGCTCGTGAGTCCGGTCAGCTCCAAGGCTTCGTCGCAACAGGTGTCGGCCACGTCCCGCTCCGCCCCGTGGATCGCCGCCGCCAACCGCACGTACTCGTCTGCGGTGAGGAACGGGTTCATGCCCAGCTTGCCGTTGAACACCAGCCCGACCCGGCCGTGGACCCCCACCGAGCCAGCGTCGGGTCGCGACATCTGCGTCACCAACCTGGCCACCGTACTCTTCCCAGCCCCCGACAGCCCCAACACGACGATGTTCTCGCCACCCTTGACCCGAACGGAGAAACCACGCAGTGCAAACCGCTCGTGCCGCCGGAGCCGGTCATGCCGCGGCGCCCCAAGCAGCATGTCGGCGAGGACATACTTCCGTCGCTGCTTGAACTCGTCGCACACGATCTTCGACAGGCCGTCGCACTCGAGCAACGACGTCCCGAGGTCGTCGCCGGCCACTAGGGCAGGCTCTCCACCGCCATCGGCATGGCGCGCCGCAAGAATCGAAGCGCCAACCAGAACAGCGCCATGAACGCCACTGCGCAGGCCACAAATACCAGCTCGTCGCCGTCGCTGCCGCGCACAAGCCACTGACGCGGGATGTTGATGAGATAAGTCAGCGGATTCCAGCGGTTGACCGTAGCGAGCAGCCCCGTGTCCGGCGAGACGTAGAGGATCGGCGCGGTCCAGAGCAGGAACGGGGACAAGAGCGGGAGCGCGAAACGAAAATCGAGATAGACGAACGTCAGCGGCACAAAGACGGCACCCACCGCCAGACCGCCGGCGACAATGACTGGACAGGCCAGCACGGCCATCCAGAAGGTGGCGGCCGGTACCGTCCGGGTGAGCCCAGACGCAAGAATGAAGACTCCCGCGTAGAACGCCGCGTT
>SXOW01000198.1 GCA_005778315.1 Acidobacteriota bacterium | reverse complement strand
TCAACCAGGGAGGTGGCTACAACACCAGACCACAAGCGGCGCCGTGGTTGTGGGCGAACCGCACGCCTCGAACCAGTCGATCCCTTCGGACACCAGATCCAGCGTGAGTTGATAGCGGCCTGGTGCGTCTGGCACCGGTACGGAGATCGGGATTTCAAGCGTCTGGCCAGGCTCCAGGGTCGATGGGAGCCATGCCCGTGCATGGTCGCGATCGGTCATCGACCCGTCGGCTCCGCGCAACTGCGCTCCCAGGCGCACCAGGCGACGACCGTAGGAGGCCTGGGCCGGAAATGCCCGTGTGGACAGGTTGTGCACCCGCGGACGTAACCGCATCCGACTGCCGCGACGCGCGAGCAGCGGCAATTTTGGGAACGGGCGGGGGAGTTCGATGCGCGCCCGCGGCGTGGCTCCGGGGATCGCATTGCCCAGATTGTTGTCGTCCCAGATTTCGCGCCTGATCGTCGCGTAGGCCTCGCTGCCCGGGGCAAACCGGCGGGAATACGCCGACTCCGGGTGGTCGGTAATTTCCCAGGTGAGGCGGTCCACACCGATATCCTCGGCCAGCGTGCGCGCGTGGTCCATTTCCTCGGCGCTGTCGTTCCATCGAAACAGGATGTACCGCCAGTTGAGGAACGGAACATCGCGGTCCGCACGCCGCTTTTCGTCGCACATGGCCCGAAGATTGCGCATGGCGACCTCGAAATCTCCTCGTTGCCGATACCGCGCGTAGCTTTCCGGAAATGCGCCGTCTACCGAGAAGGTCACTTCGTCGATCCCCGAGTGCACGAGCGCTCGCGCTCGCGCCTCCGTCAGGGCGAGACCGTTGGTACGCGTGTAGAGGTAGACCTGCGGGAACCGCGATTTGATGTATCCGCACATCTCAACCGCGCGCTTGTGGAGAAACGCCTCGCCGTAGTTGAAGAAGTCGATACGCGCCAACGAGGGCCCGGCCTCATCGATGACCCTGGTAAACAGATCGAAGTCGAGCATGCCGGCCTGCCGGGTACGGGTGATGCCGGCTTCGGGTGCACAGCAGGCGTCGAGGCAGGAGATATTGCACGCGGCTGTGCACTCCACGTAGAGCCGCGACGGGCGCGGGCCAGCGTCGACGGCGCGTGGTACGGGTACGGCATCAGGGTCGAGCGGCAGCTTCAGGGGGCAGTCGCCACAGAACGCCGAGCCGCCCTGGTTCAGGTCGGTCCGGAGCGCGCGAATCGTGTCGCCGTTCCAGATCTGTCCGAGCGTCCCGGTTCGTGCGTCGCCGAGGACCCGCTTCGCATACGGGTCGGCACAGCCGCACACGACCCGCCCATCGCAGGTGAGCACCAGGGTGCTCCATGGCCAGGAACAACTGAACCGGGTCGCCTGATGGTTCAGGGACATAGGGACATGGTCACCGTCACGCGTCCTTCGTGAGCTTACGCATGTAGGCGCCGAGTCGTTCGTTCTCGTAGGTCACGGTGTTGAGGAACAGGCTCTCCACGAGATACGTGCGTCGTTCGTCCTCGGTCATCTGGTCCAGCAGGTGGTTCACCTCGCGAACCGTGTCCTCGAACGTCCGGTCAACCGTATATGGCGTGTTCAGCTCTTTGTAGAGCGCCTCGAGCACCGCGAGCAGGTCGCCGTCGAGTATGACCTCCGCGCCGCCGGTCGTCGTGATACTCCGCATGTCACTCTCCGAAGGCGTCGAGCGCGCTTTGTTCGTCCCGGTGTACCTCGATGAACTGTTGAGCACCGGTCATGGTGAGCATCGTGGCCACCCGTTTCTGCACCCCTGAGAGTTTCATGGTGATGCCCGCTGCGTTCGACTGCCGATACAGGTCCATCAGGCACCCAATCGACGCGCTGTCGACATACACGACCGGCGCCAGGTCGATGAGCACCTTGCGTTCGCCGCTCTTGATCAGGGTCGTCACCGCGTCGGCGAATTCCGACAGTAGCGGGTACATCAGGCGTGTCTCGCCGACACGCACAATCGCAACGCCGTCGACCGTTCCGGTGGTCAGATTCATGTGGCTCCTCCGTGTGGCGCGGGTGGGGTAGCGTTACGTGGGGCTCCGCCGTCCGGCATGATCCGCCGAATGTGACGCGCGAGTTCCTTGCGACCCCGGTTGATGCGGGACTTGACCGTGCCTTCGGGCAGGGCCAGCCGGGTCGCGATTTCCTGATACGTCAGCTCCTGAATGTCGCGGAGCATGACCGCGGTGCGCAGTGTCTCCGGCAGCCGCGCCAGCGCGTCGTGAAGCTGTGCACGACGGTCGTCACGCTCCAACGTGACCAGCGCGTCCAGTTCAGGGCTGACCGCCGACACCTCCGACGCATCCACGCTTCGGTCGACCAATTCACGTTCTTTGCGAACGCTTCGGTAATGATCGATACACAGGTTTCGGCTGACGCTGATCAGCCAGGTCTGGAAGTTCGCCCGGCGGTCGAAGGTGCCCAGCGCCTTGAATATCTTGAGAAACACGTCCTGGGTCAAGTCTTCCGCCAGGTCATGCCGGCCGACGAACTTGTACGCGACGTTGAAGACCTTGCGCCGATAGCGCTGGACGATGGTCCCCCAGGCCTCCTGATCCCCCTGCAGGCAGCCGTCGAGCAGCTGCTCGATCTCGTCAGGGTTCTCAGGCGCTGAGCTGGCGAGCATGAAATCGCGGGGGTTGGTGGAGTAGCGGCCGGCGAAGCATAGCAACCAGGGGGCGGTGTGTCAATCGGCGGACGCCGCCGGCGAGTGCGCCGGCTGGTCGCGGTTCGCCTGTTGCCCGGCACACACACACGCCACCGGGAGGTGCCGTACAATGCCGGCGCATGCACGCCTTCCGACCGAACGGACACGAACTGACCTGCGACGGTGTGGGGTTGGCGGGGATCGCGGCATCCGTCGGCACCCCGACGTATGTCTACAGCGCCGCCACTCTTCGAGAACGGATCGAGACGCTGCACGCGGGTTTCGGGGACTACCCGCACGCGCTCCACTACGCCTTGAAGGCCAACTCGAACCTGGCCGTGGTGCGGGTGATTCGGGCCGCCGGCGGTCTCGTGGATGCCAACTCGGGCGGTGAGATCGAGGTGGCGCTTCGCGCCGGGTACGCGCCCTCCGATATTGTCTTCACGGGCGTGGGCAAGACCCCAGCCGAGATCGACCGAGCGGTCACGTTGGGGGTCAAAGCCATCAACGCGGAGTCGGCGGGAGAACTGGAGCGGATCGCCGCTGCCGCGGGCGTTCATGGGCGAGTCGCCAGCGTGGCGCTTCGGGTGAATCCCGGCATCGCGTCCGAGAGTCACCCGCATATCTCGACCGGCATGGATAGTCACAAATTCGGGGTGCCGATCGCCACCGCTCGCACCGTGGTACGCGAGGCGAGCGCGCGGCCGGAACTCGACTTCGTCGGTCTCCACGTGCATATCGGCTCGCAGATGTTGGGGTTGGAGCCGTTGCGTCGAGCCGCGGCGGCGGTGGTGGCGCTGGCGCAGGAACTGCGCGACGACGGGGTTCGGGTGACGCATCTGGATCTCGGCGGTGGACTTGGGATCCCGTACGAGGACGAGACGGTGCCGCCCGCGGCTGCCTATGCGGCCGCGCTGGTCGATGTCGTCAAGCCGTCCGGGTTGACGCTCATCGTCGAGCCCGGCCGAGCCGTTGTCGGCCCAGCCGGCGCGTTGTTGGCGTCGGTGGTTGACGTCAAGCCGCGCGCCGGAGGGACCCGCTTCGTCGTCCTGGACGCCGGCATGAGCGAGCTGTTGCGGCCGGCGCTCTATGGTGCGTTCCATCGGATCGAGGCGGTGGCAGAGCGCAACGGGACGCCGGTGACGTGCGACGTAGTGGGTCCGATCTGCGAGTCCTCTGACGTCTTTGGGGTGGGTCGGTCGTTGCCCGCTCCGCGCGTCGGCGCCGTGGTGGCGATCCTGGATGCGGGCGCCTACGGGGCCGCCATGGCGTCGAACTACAATCGTCACGCCTTGCCGGCCGAGGTCATGGTCGACGCCGGCGCGTGGCGCGTCGTGCGCAGACGGCAGACCCTCGACGAGCAGCTCGTCTGCGAGGAGTAGATCAGGTCAGATATGTTGATAGCGATTGAAGGGCTCGACCAGAGCGGCAAGGCCACGCAGGCGGAGCGGCTGCGAGATGCGCTGCGGGAAGGAGGCGCGCTGGCGCGTCTGGTCTCGTTTCCCGACTACGGCACCTCAATCGGAGAGGAAATCGCGCGCGCCCTGCAGGGGGAGCGCGAGTATGGGCCGGAGGCGATGCAACTGCTGTATGTGGCCAATCGCTACGAACGGAAGGCTGATCTGGAGCGCTGGCTGGCAGGCGGTCTGACGGTGGTCTGTGACCGTTACGTCGCGTCGAGCATCGCCTATGGTCAGGCGCAGGGGCTCGACCCCAGCTGGTTGGAAGACATCCAGCGATTCCTCCCCGCCCCGGACCTGACGATTCTGCTCGACATCGATCCGGAACTGGCGGCACAACGGAAGGCGTCCGGGCGTGACCGCTATGAGCGGGACCTCGCGCTTTTGGGGCGAGTCCGAGAGAGCTATGCGCGCCAGGCGGAGCGGTCCGACTGGGCGCGTATAGACGGCGAGCAGGCCAAGGACGCAGTGGCGGCAGCGATCATGTCGATCGTGGGTTCGCGACTTTCGCCAGCGTAAGCACCCGCACGTCGTCCACCGCCAGGCCCCTCAGGACGCGGGCGCAGGCCTCCACCGTCGCGCCGGTCGTCACCACATCATCCACCAGGACCACGCGGGCGCCACGTAATCGAGGCCAGGTGCGTCGCCATCCTCGGTTCAGAGCCGGCGCGAAGGCCCCGGCGACGTTGC
>SXOW01000197.1 GCA_005778315.1 Acidobacteriota bacterium | reverse complement strand
GAGCATCAGCCGGCTTTCGCTCGCCAGGTAGCGAAAACCGTCAAACACCTCAGTGAGAGGGTTCAGCCCTCGTTCGCGAGGCTGCTGCTTGCGCGACCTGAGGGCCATCGCCGTGAACATGGAGATGCCGCGCATGGCCGCGACCATGACGAAGGCCGCGCCCACATTCCACGCGACGATCACGCCAGTCAGAGGCGGTCCGATGATCCTCGATACGTTCTGGGCGACGGAGTTCAGCGCGATCGCGTTCGTGAGGGACTCGGGCTTGGAGATGTCATGTACGTACGCCTGCTGGGCAGGGCCAGTCGCCGTATTCATGATCGAGGACACGATCGCAAAGGCGTATGCGTGCCACACCTGCACATTGTCGGTGAGCACGAGTACCGCGAGGACAGCCGCCTGAAGCGAACCGACGGCGCTGGTGCCGATCATGATCGCCCGGCGCGGGTAACGGTCCGCCAGCAGCCCGGCAAACGGCCCGAGGAGGAGGGAGAGGATGCCGCCGGCGAACGCGACCTTTCCTAGTTCGACGGCTGAATCCGTGAGCATGTAGACGAGCCAGTTCAGGCCGATCTGCTGCCCCCACTGGCTGAACCCGAGACTGGACGTACCGGCCCAGAGCAGCCGGAAGTCCCGGTCCTTGAAGGCCTCAAACGTCCCGAGATCGCGGGGGCCGGCGGGGCCAGAAGGCCCGTTTGGGATGATAGGCCGAACCACCGGATCGCGGGCCATGCCGAACGCCTCACCGCTGCCGTCAGGTGTACGGCACTATGACGCGCATTATGCACTCCCGCGCCAATCGCGCCCTGCTTCCTCGCCAGCCGTGCTTGCCGCAGGCCCGTGCCCCTGATTGGCTGTCTGTACTCGAATCCGCCGAGTCTGGGTGAGAAGGCAGGCCCGAATGCTGTTCGCGCTGGATGGAAAGACCCCGCGAGTGGCGCCCAGCGTCTGGATCGCGCCGGGAGCGTGCGTCATCGGCGATGTGGAGATCGGGGAACGCTCTACCGTATGGCCCGGCGCGGTGATCCGTGCCGACTTCGCACCGATCCGCATCGGCGAGAACGTCCATGTGGAAGACGGGGTGGTCCTCCACTCTGGAGGCGGACTGACGCTAGGGAACAACATCACGATCGGGCACTCGGTCGTGGTCCACTGCAAGTCCGTGGGCAACTTCGTGCTGCTGGGCAACAACTGCACGGTGCTGGACGACGCCGTGATCGAGGACGAGTGCATCGTCGCGGCGAACGCGCTGGTCTCGCCACGCGAGGTCGTCCCCTCGGGCTCGATCGTGATGGGCGTGCCCGGCGTGATTACGCCGGCCCGGCCGGACCAGCTGCAGCGTCGCCGCGCGTCCCAGGGGGCGACGATCGGCGGCTACCACGACAACGCGATGCGCTACCGCGCCGCGGGGATCGAGGAACGTCAACTGTGGTCACCGCCACCCGGAGCGGTCGGAGTGCTGCCCGCGGGCTGGCAGCCACAGCCTCGCGTGCGATAGCCGTCAGTTGAACTAGATCGGGCGGAACACCGGAATCGGGTAGTCACCCGACTCCTGCTTCTCCCACTCGACCCGCACTCGCTGCCCGCAATGCACATCCTTCGTCGGGTCATTGACGCCCACGACGTTGGAGAGCATGCGGAACCCTTCGTCCAGGTCGATGTAGGCCACCGCGTAGGCGCCGAGGTCTGCAAAGGAGGGGTTCCGGTTCTGGCGGACCACCGAGTAGGTGTAGACCTCGCCCTCACCCCTGGACACCTTTATCGCGAGGTCCGGCGAACCGCAGGCGGTGCAGTGGGCACGGGGCGTAAACACGACCCCGCGGCAGGAATTGCACTGCTGGTAGGTCAGTTCGTGACGTTTCGCCGCCTCCCAAAAGGCCTGGGTGTCGGGCTCGGGGAAGACGGGCATCGGTCGGTTCGGCATCGCATTGCTCCTTAGTCCGCGGCCAGGATGATGGTGCCCCCGCAGTGGGTGTGGCCCAGGTAGCCGCCGTTGCCGTGGGCTACCGCCAGTTTCGCCCCCGGCACCTGCGAGGTGGACTCGCCTCGAAGCTGGCGCGTCGCCTCCAGCAACAGGAACAGACCGCGCATGCCCGGATGGTTGGAGGAGAGGCCCCCTCCGTCCGTGTTCAGGGCCAGCGCGCCGGGCCGGTCGAACCGGAGGCGGCCCCCGGCGACGAAGTCGCCGAATTCGCCCTTCTTGCAGAACCCGAGGTCTTCGAGCATCACCGCGACCGTGATCGTGAACGAATCGTAGATCATCGCGATGTCGATCTCGTCCGGCCGTACCTGCGCCTCGCCAAACGCGATCGGCGCGCTCTGGGCCGCCGCGCTGGTCGTAATGTCGCCCTTGTTCTCGCGGTATTTCGTGGCCTGTCCGCTGCCGAGGATCCAGACGGGCTTCTTCCGCGTGTTGCGGGCCACATCGCCGCTCGCGATCACCAGGGCGCCCCCACCGTCGCTCACCATGCAGCATTCGAGGAGGTGCAGTGGATCCGCGATCATCCGCGACTCCAGCACGTCCTCAATCGATATCTCGTTCACGCCCTGGAACTGCAGGTCGTTCATCGCCTGCACGGCCTGAGGGTTGCGCATCGCGTGGTAGCGGGTGGTCACAGCGATTTCGGCCAATTGCTCCGGCGTGCTGCCGTACTGGTACATGTGCCGGCTTGCCACCATCGCGTAGCTGGAGACCAGCGTGTGGCCGTATGGGTTTTCCATGTTCGACTGCCAGTTGGAGGCTGCCGACGCGCCACCCGTACCGATCGGGATCCGTTGGGAGGCCGCCTTCGAGCCGTATGACAGCACGGCGACGTTGCATTTTCCAGACGCGATATCCGCCAGCGCATGCGCCGTCTGGAACTCATAGGCCGTACCGCCCACCGCGGTCGTGTCGATGACTGTGGGCTTCAGGCCGAGATAGGGGGCGAGTCCCAGCCCCCCACCGCCCTCACCGTCGTTGGCGTCGTATAGCCCATCGACGTCGCTCCATTTGAGACCGGCGTCCTCAAGCGCTTTCGAGATCGAAGCGGCTTTGATCTGCATGGCGGAAACGTCGCGGTCCAGACGCTTCGGCCATTCGTACATGCCGACAATGGCTGCGGTGCGTGACTGACTGGCCATAATCCCCCCTCGTGTGCCCGCATTCTGTACGCCCGTCGTCGCAGGCCGTCAACGGCGGGCACGGTTGCTGTGCCGGGGCGCGGGGGTTAGCGTCCTGGCATGCGAGTAGGTCTCATCTCCGACACCCATCTGCCCTCACTCATCCGCACCCCCGACCAGCTCGGGCCTCAGCTCGCCGCCTTCCTCGCGAGCGTCGACCTCATCCTCCACGGGGGCGATGTCGTGCGGCCCAGCGTCCTCGACTGGTGCGAGCAGTTCGCGCCGGTCGTCGTGTCGCGCGGCAACAACGACAACTTCGAGGATCGACGGATGCTCCCGCGGCAGATCCTGGACATCGACGGCTGGCGGATCGGCATGGTGCATGAGCTCCGGCCGGAAGACCGCCCGGTGCCGGTGCTGCTGGCCGACGCGCTCGGCGGCGAGCGGGTGGACATCCTCATCGGCGGAGACACGCATGTGGAGCGGTTGGAGTATCGCGACGGTGTCATCGTCGTGAACTCGGGCAGCCCCACGTTGCCACACCACAAGGAATTCCGCCTCGGCACAGCGGGGCTGCTGGAGATCACACCGGGCCGTGTGCACGCGGAGATCGTCCACCTGGGCCACAGCGAAGGCGCTCGCAACCCGAGCGTCGCCCGCCATCTCGAGATCCGCGAGGGCCGCCTAGCCGCGCATTCGTACGACGGCGCGCCGCTGCCGTTGCCCGATACACGGCACTCCATGACGTAGCCCGGCCAGTCCCGAGGTACATGAAGGCGGGGCCTCACGGCCCCGCCTCTCATCCTGACGGACAGATCTCGCGATGAGGCCGCACCTAGGCGTTCAGCCAGATGTCCTGGAATTTGTTGTTGTTGTAGTTCAGGGTCCCGACATGCTGTGACCAGTTCTGCACTGACTTGTAGTAGATCGCCTGCGCCATTGACCAGTAGTAGACCGATTTGCCGAGCGCCGGAAGCGAGACCTTCTGCAGGTCCTTCACCAACTCCTTGCGCTTCGCCGGGTCAAGCTCGGTCGACTGCTTGAGGTAGGCCGCCTCGATCTCCGGGGTGGAGAGCTCCGAGTAGTTGCGCGGCGCGCCCTTGATGTAGAACTCCGCCCACAGCGCGTCCGGGTCGTCGAGGGAAACACCGTGTCCCCACGGAGTCAGGTCGAAGTCGCGTTTGGCCATCCGGTCGTAGGCGGTCGCCGTCTCGACGATGTCCTGCTTCGCCTTCATGCCGAACTTCGCCAGCTGGTCGCCGGTGAAGAGACACAGATCCTCGTACGCGTCCTTCCGGACGAGGATCGTGACGTTCAGGCCGTCCTTTACGCCCGCCGCGTCCAACAACTTCTTCGCGTCGGCCACTGAG
>SXOW01000196.1 GCA_005778315.1 Acidobacteriota bacterium | reverse complement strand
TCCGTTTTTCGAATTCACCCTGCAAACCGGCCAGCGTCCCGAGCTCGGTGGTACAGACCGGGGTGACGTCCTTCGGGTGCGAACAGAGCACGGCCCACCCATCGCCGATCCACTCGTGGAAGTTGATGGTGCCCTGGGTGGTCTCCGCCGTGAAGTCCGGCGCGGTGTGGTTGATTCTCAGCGACATAGTGTTCTCCTCTACGATTGTGAGTTCCCGAATCCGCAATCCCTCGAAGCGCTGGCCCGCTGGTCAAGCGGGTCCGGCTTCGACCGTCCGTCGCAGGCCTGAAGGCCTGCGCCACTGCAAGTGTGCCGCCGCGGCCCGCCTAATTGACTACCCAGAGCGTCACGGACTCCACATCTTTGACGAACATCCGGTTGCCGGCCAGCGTCGGCAAGGTCCATGTAGCGCTGTCAGCCACCTCGTAGCGCTGCACGGGTTCAAAGCCGGTACGGCTGTGCGACACGATGACCAGCTCGGCGTCATCTTCCAGCGCAAGAATCGTCGTCCCGACGTTGAGAATGGCGGCGTTGTCCGCCTGTCGCGGATCGCTGGTCCACAGCACGTCGCCAGTGTCGAGATCCAGCCCAAAATACTGGCCACTGTTGAGGTGCGACAGGCCGAACAGCACGCCGTCGACCTCGACGCCGTTGGTCATGTGGAGGGACACCTCGTCGGTGTGCCAGACATCTTCCGTCGTCCAGGCGTTGCCCTCGCGCACAATCCGGAAGCGGGTGATCCCGTTGCCGCGGCCAGACTCGATCACATCTCCCTGATAGAGCCGCGGGGTCTGAGACGTCGTCGTCGACTGCGTCGTGTAGGGGCGCCTCCACAGCAGCTGCCCGGTGTCAGCGTTCACGCCGACGAAGTTCTCCTGCGTAAACGTGATGACCTGCCGGATCCCCTCCGCGTCCACGACGATCGGCGAGCCATACGCCGGCCCGTCGCCATCCCAGCGCCAGCGCTCGGCGCCGGTGGCGACGTCGAAGGCGGTCAACGCTCCGGCGTCCTGGCCGCCGACATGCAGAATCACCTGGTCGCCATCGACATACGGTGACTGGCCGGTGTGATACAGCGGCTCCACCGGGTCCGCCGGACGCTGCCACAACTGGCGACCGCTCGACGCCTCGAATGCCGTCACGATCCCACTGATGCCGAGCGTGAACAGACGACCGTCCGCGTAGGCGGGTGTCGACTTCGGTCCCGGTCCGTGGTTCTGTGTCGCCGACACCATGTTGAACGGCGCCGGATACGAGGTACTCCAACGAGTGGCGCCTGACCCGGCATCCAGGGCCCGCACCACCTCGTCGTCTCCCTGACGGGTGAACATATACAGCGTGTCGCCGATGAGAATCGGTGACGCATACCCGAAGCCGACCTCGACCGACCACACCTCGCTGAGCGCGGCCGGCCAGGTCGACGGGACGCTGAACCCGGTCACCGAGCCGTCGCGGTTCGGTCCGCGCCATTGCGGCCAGTCCTGCCCCATGGCGTGAGTCGCAAGCACGGCGAGCGCCGCCACCGTGGACACACCGAGGCCGATATGCTGTCTGATACTCATCTGGGTTCTCCACTTTCCACGTTCGCTAAAACCGGAACAGATACTGGACCCCTGCTGATAGTGATCATCATAGCCGCCATAGAACACCGTACCGGCGTTCACGCGATACGTAAAGAGCACGTTCAGGTCGAGCGTGTCATCAAAGGTGTTGAACTCCGTGACGTTGACGTTGAACACCTCGACATCGCCGTTTCGAGGATCCGTCAGGCGACTGAGGTCAAGACTCACGCGCGACTGGAATCGGGACACAGGGCACAGGGTCGCGCTGAGATCCCCCCGAGTCCGCGCCCCAAGAACGGGTTCTCAACATCGAAGAACAGCTGATCGCCGACGTTGAATCCCGCCCCCAACTGGACTGCGCGATTCGTATTGACACGCCCCTCCACGTTGACCCGGTTCTGGATGAAATCGAGGCCCTCGAACCGTTCGAGGTCCCGACTCGCGTGAACCCCAAGACTGAGACTGTTCGCGAACTCGAACTCGACCCCCGCCGACGTGTTCTCGTCCTGAAGCACACCGTCGAAATCAAATAGACGGTTCGTGAACATGCCTCCGATGTGCGACTCGGTGTAGAGGTCGTGCTTCACACGACCGATGAAGGTCTTGGCGGTCTGACCGAACCCGACGCCGGTCGGGTCGTCGAAATTCCCTGGCGCCTCGTCGTCCGCGAACAGGACCCCCAACGCGGTGCTCCCAGCCTTCCCGCTCAGTTTCGCCCCGAGTCGCGGGTCGACGATGGTTCTGGTGTGCACGAAGGCGACAGGCCCCCGCACGCTGAAAATCTCAGCCCCCTCGAGAAAGAAGGGGCGCCGCTCCGGGAAGAACAGTGGAAATCGCCGATTGACCTCGATCTGCGGGCGGTCGGATTCAATCTGGGAGAAATCGGGGTTGACGGTGACATCGGCGATGAGGTTCGAGGTGACGCCGTACTTCACGTTCAATCCGGCGTCCGGCTCCGTATCACCCGTCTCGCACCGGCCAGCAGTCTCGTCCGGCGCGCCGAACTTGATCGCGGTGAAGGTAGGCAGCAGCTCGAGATTGCGGCTCGTGGAGTGCTCCGTCATCCCTTCCATCACTCCCATCTGCGCGAGAAAGCTCGGCTCGTCGCGCGACATCGGCGCCCACACGTCGTTCTCCTGATCCTTGCTCTTGATCTCGCGCACGATCTGGAAGCCCCACTGGTGCGCCTCATCGGGGCCGCGGCGAGGGTAACGGAGACTCTTGAACGGAATGGCCTGCGATTTTCCCCCCGCCCGAATCGATGATGCCGTCTCCCTGCACCCCGTAGCCATTGACGTCGAAGTCGTAGGCCCGTTGCTGGTCGAGGAACGTATCGAGGTAGATGGTCATCAGGTCGTCCTGCGGCGCGCGGTCGCGGTCGACCCGATTGGCCCGCATGATCGACGGGTCGGCGTAATGGACGGCAAAGCCGAAGTAGAGATGGTCGCTGTCGTAGGCGATGTAGACCTCGGTTGACTCGGTCGCCGGCGTGCCCTCCAATGCGGACTGAACGAACGTCGTCAACACGGTGGCCTTGGTCCAGCTAGCACGCACACCCAGGTCGCGCAGACGGCCGCCGTGAATCGCCGCATCCTTCTCCTTCGCCTCGCGCTCCTTCGCCTCGCGTCGCGACTGGCGGCGCGCGTTCTCGGGATCACAAACGTGCCAGTATATCGTCGCCCGCGACCATCCAACCGTGCGCTGAGCGAGTACCATGCCCCGAGTCAGGAGGTTGCGAGTGAAGGGCATATCCACGCTGGCTGCACTCGTCTGGGCGGTGGCGGCAGCGCCCCAGGCCACCGCGCAGGACCTGGTCAGAGCGACTCCCGAGTCGGTCGGATCGTCGTCGAGCACGCTCACGCGGGCGACCGCCGCGTTGGAGGCACACGTCGATGGCGGGAGCGTGGCCGGCGTCGTCGCCGCCGTGGCCCGACACGGCAAGCTGGTGTATCTGGAGGCCCTTGGGCGACGAGACCTCGCGACTGGCGATGCGATGCCAGAGAACGCGATCTTCCGCCTCTATTCGATGACCCGGCCCATCACCAGCACGGCGGTGATGCTCCTCTGGGAGGAAGGCAAGTTCCAACTCGACGATCCGATCGCCAAGTTCCTTCCCCAATTCGCCGACCAGCGCGTGTTCCTCGACGCCGACAATCCGGACATGGCGCAGACCCGTCCCCGGAACGGCGACATCACGGTGCGTCATCTGCTGACGCACTCCTCCGGCATCGGCAGCCGGAGCTCAGCCATCTATGTGGCCGAGAGCGTCCGCCTCCGGTCCATCCCGCTCACCCAGATGGTTGACAACGCGGCCCGTGTGCCGCTGTTCGAGGATCCTGGTACCTGCCCGAGACGCTCATGCCGATCGGAGGCGGGTATATGGCGGGCTCGGGATGGGGCCTTGGCTTCAACGTCGTACGCGACGACAGCGCCTATCCCTTTCCCGTTGGGCAAGGCGAGTACTGGTGGGATGGATCATCGGGCACCCGATTCTCGATAGACCCTGAGCACGGCATCGTCACCGTCATCATGGCCGCCGTTCACCGGCCCACGGCAACGGCTTTCGCGAAGAGTTCAAGGAGCTTGTGTACGGGGCCCTCGTCGATTGACCACCTGGGGCGACGGGGGTGTTCACCATCGCCGGGCACTCGCCTCGCCGGACCGCTAGCCGCGCTCGTCGCCCCGACGTCGTCCGGCGCCAGCCGCCTCCAGCAGCTGACGTAGCACCGGTTCCGGCTGTGCGCCGACGACCTGCCGGCCACCGGCAGCAAAGGTCGGCACGCCGGTCACACCGGCGCGCGACGAGAGCGCCCAGTCGGCATCCACGGCGCGGCGCCAGGTGCGCTGATCGAGCACCTCGCGAGCCTCGTCGGCAGGAAGACCGACGCTCTCAGCCAGTTCGACCAGCACCGCCGCGTCGCCGATGTTGCGTCCGTCGACGAAGTACGCGCGATACAGCGCCTCGTGCAGACGATCCCGCTCCGGACGCGCCTCGGCCCACTTCGCCAGTTCCTGCGCGAGGCGGCTGTTGTAGGTGTGGGTACGCCGGCCATACGGCAGCCCCTCCTGCTCCATCAGTCCACGCATCCGTTGATACATGGCTTCCAGGTCGTAGCCACGCCCCGCAAACAGTGTTTCGAGGGAGCGTCCCGCAGCGGGCGTCTCCGGGTGCAACGGAAACAACACCCACTCCAGCTCGATATCGTAGTCCCGCCGCAGTCGCTCAATACGCCCGGTACTGAGATAACACCACGGTCACACGAAGTCCGTGAAGACGCGAAGCACGGTCCTGTCGCTCATCATGTTGAACGTCGCATCCAAGCCGCTAGCCTATGGGGGCCTGACAGTCTGTGTCGCGGTCTACCACGAGGGGCCACCACGACGAAAACTCCGCATCCGACGCGGCCAGAGGGAGCACGAACGGGAAGGTCGAATCGTCGAGCGCGTCCGGAACACCGCGCTCGGCCGCGAGCGCGCCAAGCTGAGCACGCACGGCCGCCAGCTCGGGCGCGTCGAACAGGACAAAGAAGAACTCCCGCGTCCGCCCCATGAATGGCTCACGCTTCACGGCCATGCAGACGGGCCGCAGCGCGAGCTGGTCGAGCCCCGCCTGGCGAGCCACCGTCAGCATCTCGTCGGGCGTCAACACGATGCCCAGCTCACCCTGCAGTTCGCTGCCAAGCACGATAGGGAGCATCGGATCCCCGGGCGTCGTCATCGACGCCATCGTTCGCGCAAACAGCTGGTCAAACAAGGCGGGCGCGAGCGGTTGCGGTGGCCGGAGGCCCAGCGCCGCGAACTGGCCGCGCGCCGGCGCCCCTGCGACCAACGTCCACCCGGAGAAATCCACATCGCCCGCGTCATAGGGCTCCGCGATCGTGTCCTGAAGCGTGGACAGAAACAGCCACACCAGCGTCGCCAGAGCGGCCACGCCGATGGCGACCTTGCCAAGGGCACGCATCAGCGCTCGCTACCCGCTCCGCCCTCGTCCGGCTCGGCGACGAAGCGATACCCCACGCCACGGATGGTCTGCAGATATTTGGGATGCGACGGCTCGGCCTCGAGATACCGCCGCAGGCGCGCGATGAAATTGTCGATGGTGCGCGTGTCGGTGTCTTCCCGAACGCCCCAGACTTCCTCGAGGAGCGCCTTGCGGGAGACGGTCTGCCCGGTGTGACGGACGAGGTAGCGTAGCAGGGTCGCTTCCATCAGGGTGAGTGGTTGGGTCGTGCCATCCCAATGCAACGCCTGCTCACGAAAATCGATGCGCTTGCCGTCGAACGTGAATTCCTGCAGATCCTCCAGCGCCCCTTCGACCGCTCGACCACGGAGCCACATCTTGCGACGGAGCAGACCTTGGAGACGAGCCAGGAGAATCGACAGATCGAACGGCTTTGGCAGGTAGTCGTCGGCGCCCGCCTCGAAGCCGGCCAGGACGTCGTCGGTGTGGGAGCGGGCGGTCAAGAGCATCACGGGCACGAAGTGGCCTGCCGCGCGGAGACGCCGCACCAGCTCGAACCCGTCGAGCCCCGGCAGCATGACGTCGAGCAACACGACATCGAACGCCGTCGGGTCCGACGTCAACCGGTCGAACGCCACCTGCCCGTTGTCCTCCACCGTGGCGGCAAACCCTTCCGCCTCCAGGTTCAACCGCAACCCTTCCGCCAGATGCTCCTCGTCCTCGACGATCAATACGCGGTGCATCACGACTTCAGCGGCAGCTCGAGCGTGAAGGTACTCCCCTTGCCCGCGCCATTGCTCTCCGCGTACGCGCGCCCGCCATGCCGCCGCGCGACAGCTCGCACGATCGACAACCCGATCCCCGTGCCTCGTACTCTCGACTGCAGGGCCGCCGGGAGCCGGTAGAACCGACGAAACACGCGCTTGAGTTCCTGGCTCGTGATGCCGATGCCCTGGTCACGGACGCTGATGGCGACACGCCTGGCGCCGGCCCGCGCCACCTCCACGCCGACGCGCACGCTCTGGCCCGAATACTTGATCGCGTTGTCGACCAGATTGGTCACGGCGGCGGTCAGTTCCTCACGGTCGCCCTTGACGACATAGGTCCCCGGCGGCACGTCGTGAACCAGCCGCAGTTCTCCCTCGACCAGATGATGCCGGCGGCCAGCGAGGGCGACACACTCGCCCACGATATCCGACACGTCCACCTCGGTAGGGTTGTCGACGCGGCGCGCATCACCGGTCTTCCCGGCCAGCAGAATCTGATCAATGGTCCCTTGCAGCCGTTCTGAATCCTCGAGCATCGTGTCGATCAACTCGCGCCGCTTGGCCGGCTCGAATTCGCGCTGCTGGAGCGTCTGGAGATACAGCTTGATCGAGGCCAGGGGTGTCTTCAGCTCGTGCGTCACCGCATGGATAAAGGCGTCGTGCTGCTCGCTCTTCCGAATCTCACGGCTGAGAAAAATCGTGTTCAGGACGAGCCCGCCAATCAAGACGGCGAAGCTGATCACCCCGACCAGCAGCAGCAGTCCGGTACGCCAGTTCACGACGATGAAACTGATATTGAGGCCGACCGCGACCGCGATCAACCCGGCCCCGAGGAGCCACACGAGTATCACGGTGCGCTTGCGCGTACCGCCTGAGCGATCCATAAGCCTTAAGGATAGCCTGTTGCGGGCGACGACGGACTATTTCAGACCGCGACGGACGGGGGGCCGTCGGCTTACGCGGCCTCTTCGAGCGGGAGGGCTTTGTTGGCAATCTGGCTTGCTGTGG
Source organism: Acidobacteriota bacterium (assembly GCA_005778315.1). Taxonomy (GTDB): domain Bacteria; phylum Acidobacteriota; class Vicinamibacteria; order Vicinamibacterales; family UBA8438; genus UBA8438. Next base: position 1,286 of record SXOW01000196.1, on the reverse strand, counting down.
GCAGCTGGAGATCGCGAGCAATCCCCAACGCGGCCAGCAGCCTGATCTGGAGCCAGCTCACATCCAGCTCTCGCCGGACAAGGCCGTGCCTCGCAGACCGCGGGTAGGCGTGATGGTTGTTATGCCAGCCCTCACCAAACGTCAGCAAGGCCACCCACCAGTTGTTCCGTGAATCGTCGGTCGTCTGAAACCGCCGCTTGCCCCACAGGTGCGTGGCCGAGTTGACCAGCCAGGTGCAGTGGAGACCGACGGTCACCCGCAGGAAGACGCCCCACAGCACCCAGGGCAGCCCACCCACCGCGAGCAGCACCAGGCCCAGCACCACCAGCGGCACCCAGTGCCAGCTGTTGAGCACCCGGTAGAAGCGATCCTTCATCAGATCAGGCGCGTACTTGCCCATGACCTCGGTATTCGAATGCATCTCTTCACCGAAGATCGTCCAGAGGATGTGCGACCACCATCGGCCATCACGGGGGGTATGCGGGTCCCCAGGCTTGTCGGAGCGTTGATGATGAATCCGGTGGGTCGCGGCCCAGAAGATGGGTCCCCCCTGGAGGGTCATCGAGCCGCACACCGCAAACAGATAGTCGATGACCTTCGGGACCGTGTAGGCCCGGTGGGTGTGGAGCCGGTGATAACCCATCCCGATGCCCCAACTGATGCACACCCAGTGCAGCACGGCAGCGACCACCACGGCCTGCCAGGTCGTGTAGAACAGCGCCACGACCGTGAGAATGTGAAAAATGGCAAACGCCGTGGTCGTGACAGGGCTGACCTTGCTCCGGTCGTTGTAAGTCGGCTCGATGGTGGCCACGGCAACTCCCTCAAGAACGCGCCCGCGGCCTTGCGCCGCGGCGAATGATGCTCAGACTAACAGGCAATTCCGCTCAACCGATGTAATTGTTGTGTAATTCCAGCCGCACAGGAGCCCCGGTTATTCCACGTAACGCATTTTAAAACAATGACTTACAACCTCGCTGGCATCCCAGACGGGAAGATGACCGGCCGGCCCTCGGTTACAAGGGCGGGCGCTGGAGATGATGCGTGGTGGAACCCTGATAGGCATGCGCCACCCTGAGCAGGGCCTCTTCGCCGAAGAGTCTGCCGGTGAGCCGCAAGCTAGTGGGCGCGCCACGGTGAAAGCCGTTCGGCAGGCTGAGTTCGGGATGCCCGGTCAAGTTGGTCAACGACCCATGGCTCCCGACGAACAGATCGAGATCGCCCAAAGCCTCGTGCACGACCTCGATAAACAGCATACGGAGTCGGTTGGCCTGGAGGTAGTCGAT
>SXOW01000195.1 GCA_005778315.1 Acidobacteriota bacterium | reverse complement strand
CTCCCGGTTCGTAGCCGGACGCTCTATCCAGCTGAGCTAAGGGCGCTTGCGGTGAGACGTGCGTGGGGCGTCGGCGCGGTGGTCGGCCTCGATGCCAAGGCGGGAGTATATCATCGGGCCGCGCGGGTCCGTCCGTGTCCGACCGGGAGGGGTTGCCGAAGAAGACGGCGACCGCCGCCGCCGCGACACCAGTTATCATTCGTGCTGATGAGCCACCACGAGCACCGCGCCGCGTCACCGACCCGGATCCGGTGTTATGTGTTGACCGTCAGCGACACGCGTACGGAGGAGACCGACACGGGCGGGCGTTTGCTGCGGGAACTCCTCACCGGCGACGGCCACGAGGTGCTGGGCCATGCGATCGTGCCGGACGAACCGGCGACGTTGCGCGGCGCCATCGAGCGGCAACTGGCAACCGAGGCGGTGCAGGCGGTGCTCACGACCGGGGGCACCGGCATCAGCCGACGCGACGGCAGTTTTGAGGTGGTCAGCGCGTTGCTCGACAAGCGGATCGACGGCTTCGGCGAACTGTTCCGCGCGCTGAGTTTCGAAGAGATCGGACCGTCCGCCATGCTGTCGCGCGCCTGCGCCGGAACCGCACGCGGCAAGATTCTGATCTCCCTGCCAGGCTCCAAGAATGCCGTCCAACTGGCCATGACCCGCCTGGTGCTGCCGGAGCTGGGCCATCTGGTCCGGGAAGTGACACGGTAGGCCGGTCATGACTGGCACAGGCATGCGGCCGATCCGCAACACGATTCCCCTCGATGAGGCGTTGGCGTTGGCCCTGGGGGCGTCGGTCCCGCTCGACCGGACGGAGCGGATCGACCTCGAAGAGGCCGTCGGCAGGGTGCTGGCGGTTCCCGTGGTCGCGGACTGGGACGTGCCGCCGTTCAACCGCGCGGCGATGGATGGCTATGCGGTGGTGGCCGACAGCACGTTCGGCGCCAGCCAGCTGGCGCCGGCCGTGCTCGAGTGCGTGGAGACCGTGCATACCGGCGGCGTCCCGTCGCACACGCTCGTGACGGGGCAGTGCACGCAGATTGCGACCGGCGCTCCGATGCCTGACGGGGCCGACGCGGTGGTGATGGTGGAAGAGACCAACCGCCGAGACGGGAACCAGGTCGCCATCTTTGCGCCGGTCTACCCACGACAGAACGTCGGTCGACGCGGCGCCGACATCGCGACGGGCACGCAACTTCTTCAGCCGGGCGACCTGTTGACCCCGAGCCGAGTCGGGTCCGTCGCGGCGCTCGGCATCGCCAGCATCGAGGTCTACGCGAAACCGCGCGTCGCCATTCTTTCCACCGGGAACGAGATCATCGCCCCGGGGACACCGCTTGGTCCAGGGCAGATCTACGACATCAACCGGTTCACGCTGGGGTCGGTCATTCGCGAGCACGGCGGCGTGGCGGTGGCGCTGCCGACCGCGCCGGACAACCTGGCTGAACTCAGCGAGACGGTCGACGCCTGTCTGGATCACGACATCCTGGTCTTCTCAGGGGGCAGCTCGGTGGGCGAGCGCGACCTGACGGTGGACGTGATTCAACGAAAAGGCACCGTCCTGTTTCACGGCATCGCGGTGAAACCGGGCAAGCCGACGGTGTTCGGCACCATCGGCACGACGCCGGTGCTGGGCCTGCCGGGCTACCCGACGTCATGTCTGTCGAACGCCTACATGTTGCTGGTGCCGGTCCTACGACGGCTGGCCCACCTGCCGGTCCACCGGTTCCGGTCCGTGACGGTACCGACGGCGCAGCGGATCGTGTCCACCACCGGACGGCACCAGTTCTACACGGTCAGAGTGGTCGACGGCACCGCCGTCGCCGCCTTCAAGGCGTCGGGCGACATCACGAGCATGTCGCAAGCTGACGGGTACATCGACATTCCGGCCCAGACGGATATCGTCGAGGCAGGCGAAATGGTCGAGGTGAAATTGTTCTAGCGGCCCGGGCAGCGGGCTTAGCGCTTCCCGATCCGGCGTTCGTATTCCTGTTCGAGTTCGTCGGCGGTGTGCAGGTCGAAGGGGTCGGCGGTCGTTTTGTATTTCCCGCGGAACTCGGCGTGGCAGCGGTAGCAGACGGTCAGGTCTTTGAGCCGGCTGTACACGGCCAGATCGATCAGCGCGGCGCCGCCCAGGATGGCATAGGCGGCCAGGTCTTCACCGTAGTAGTAGAAGCCGGCGCTGATGAGCGCGGCGATGACGATGACGGTGACCCCGACCTTCGGGTCGAAGTCCTTCCGCATGTAGAAATCGCCGCCCGCGCACACCGGGCACCGATCCACCGTCGTGTCCGCCCTGACCGCGTCCGAGAACCCCAGCAAGAACGCGTGGCGACAATTGCCGCAGTTGATCTGCAGGGACGCGTCCTCCGCCTCGACCGGGAGGGCGCTGCCGCACTGATGACACACGACGGTGACTTCCATAGCTCCTGCACTATCGCCGGATCGCTCAGGACGACGTGGCTGCGACCGGGTCCCGACGCGCGTCACACCGGGACGGTCGTGGCGACGAGGATGTACTTTGCCAGAACCTCCCCGACGATGACGGTAAAAAAATCGACATACAGGATGCCCGTGGCCGACTGCGTGGATCGGATCTTCGCGGTCTCCCACGTCATGTAGGCCAGGACCACCGGTCCCAACAGCCCGAACAAGACCCGCTGCCAGAAAAACACCCCGTCGAGAGACGTGATGTACCGCTGGAAGCCGGGGCCCGGAATCTCAGCCACGGCGATGGCCCACCACACGATCGCTGCCACCACGAGGATTCGAAGCGCGGTGGAACCGATGTGGAACTTGACGATCCGCTGCAGGAGCGACACATCCATCGACGGCAGCACGAGATACCAGTGGCCCAGAATCATCGCGGTCGAGGTCCCGCCGAGCAGCGCGGTGGAGGTCAAAAAGCTCGCGACAGTGAGCCCCGCCACCAGGGCGCCATCGTCAGGCGCCGCAGCCAGCCCCTGACCGATGACGGCGCCCAGGCCGCTCACCACGGCGAGCCAGAGCCAGATCGGCCGGAGCCGCGCCAGCACACGCCCGATCGTGGCCCAGTAGACCAGGATCGCACCGGTGCAGGTGATGAGCGCCGCGAACGCCATGCCCTGGGCGCCGGTGCCCAGCGCGACGTCCTCGGGGCGCAACGCCAGCGCCACCAGGAGCAGCGCCGCGCCAAACCCGGCGTTGAACCGAAAGAACTGCACCCCGGCCACGCGAGGCACCAGCACCAAGGTGCCGATGATCCCCACCCCGAGGTGGACGAGAAACAGGAACAGGACGTAGGACAGGGTCATGACATCACGCGCGGGCGCTCGCGGCAGACGCGCGGGGGGCGGGCGATGGCAGAAGGTCTGGCCGGGTGACCGGCCCGGCCTCCTGCGTACAGAACACGTGCACTACCCGAGGCGTCGGTTGACGCCGGCCCAGTTCACGACGGTCCACCACGCGGCGATGGAGTCCGGGCGGCGGGTCTGATAGTTGAGGGAGGAGGCGTGCTCCCAGACATCGATACCCAGCACGGCCTTCTTCCCACGCAGCGCGGGGCTGTCCTGGTTGGGCGAGGCCTCAATCGACAGCGCGGTCCCGTCCGCCACGAGCCATGCCCAGCCGCTCCCGAACTGTCCGACCGCCGCGGCGGCGAACTTCTCCTTGAACGTGTCGAAACTCCCGAACGAGCCGTTGATGGCGTCGGCGATCTGACCGGTCGGCGCCCCACCGGCGTTGGGCGCCATGACCTGCCAGAAGAGGGTGTGGTTGGCATGGCCGCCACCATTGTTGCGAACCACACCGCGGATGCCCTCGGGCAACGCATCGAGGTTGGCAATCAAGTCGTCGACAGTCTTGCCTTGCAGGTCGGCGTGCCCCTCGAGGGCGCCGTTCAGCTTGGCGATATAGGCGGCGTGGTGCTTCCCGTGGTGGATGCGCATCGTTGCTTCGTCGATGTGCGGGGCGAGGGCGTCGAAATCGTACGGTAGGCTCGGTAGTTCATGCGCCATGCGCGGAATCTCCTTCGAAGACGTGGTTTGAAAGCCGGTTGGCTGTGGGTCGAATCGGCCTGGGCTCAGTGCTGCGTTACGACGTTGTAGAGGGTATCTCGCTCGATCGGATCCCGGCCGGCCACCCGAATCAGGCGACTGATGTCACCGGTCGTCAGTGCGGCCGGCGTGCTGGCACCGGCCATGTGGTAAATCTGCTCTTCCTGCACCGTACCGTCGAGATCGTCCACGCCGAACCAGAGCGCGGTCTGGGCCGTCTCCACCCCGGTTGCGATCCAGAACGCTTTGATGTGCGGAATGTTGTCCAGCATCAGACGCGCCACGGCGTGCACGCGCAACGTCTCTGCCGCGGTCGGTGCCGGCAGTTTGCGCATCTGATTGTTGTCGGGGTGAAACGCGAGCGGAATGAACGCCTGGAACCCGGCGGTCTCGTCCTGCAGCGCCCGAGCCCGGAGCATGTGGTCCACCCGCTCTTCCAGCGTTTCAATGTGCCCGTAGAGCATGGTGACGTTCGTCCGCATGCCCAGCCGGTGCGCGGTGCGGTGGATATCGAGATAGCGATCGGCGCCACATTTGTCGTGGCAGATCTTCCGACGCACCCGTTCCGCGAAGACCTCGGCCCCCCCGCCTGGCAGGGAGTCGAGGCCAGCCGCCATCAGCTCGCGCAGCACCTGCTCATCGGTGCGTTGGTAGAGATCGGCGAAGAAAGCGATCTCGACGGCGGTGAAGCACTTGAGGTGCACATCCGGCCTGATGCGTTTGAACCCACGCAGCAGATCCAGGTAGTAGTCGAATGGCAGCTCCGGGTGCAACCCGTTGACGACATGCACCTCGGTCAGCGGCTGGTCGGCGCGCGCTCGCAGTTTGTCCCACACCTGATCGAGACTCAGGGTATAGGCACCGTCGTCCCCTGGCTGTAAACGCGCAAATGCACAGAACAAGCAGCTGGCGACACAGACGTTCGTCGCCTCAATCCGGATGTTGTGGTTGAAGTAGGTGCGGCCCGCATGCCGCTTCTCGCGCTCTCGGTTCGCCAACCAACCCAGCGCGAGCAGGTCCGGACAGGCAAACAACTGGAGTCCATCCGCCATCTCCAGACGGACGCCAGTATCGAGCTTCTCGGCAATGTCAGCCAGACCTGCCGCCCGCACCCGCGCAGGCATCGGCGACTGCACATGCGCCACCGCCTGGGCGTGCCTCCCTGACTCCTCCGCCACCTGCATGGTCATGGCCTTCTCCACCCCTGGGCGGATATGTCGCGCGACGTCGACCGCCCCCAAGGGGGCTTGCTCGCCGACGTCCGTCCCACGCCCGCCACAAACGGGGTATCGTACGTCGGAGCGGCCTTGCCGGGCAACCGCAGCCCCCGCATCGGGCACCGCCCTCCCCGCCCCGGGGGCCGTGCTATACTCGCCGGTCACAACTCGACGCTCCCTGAATGGTCAAGGGAAGTGGGTGCGAATCCCACACGGTCCCGCCACTGTAAGTGGGGAGCGGAGCGACACTCTGGCGTATCCGTCGTCTCGGTCGGACCGAGCCCGATGCATCGCCCGCCACTGCGTCCGCGGACGTGGGAAGGCGACAGTCGTTCCGCGCCGATCCACAAGTCAGGAGACCTGGCCACTTGGGCTCGTCCTTTTCGCCGGTTCTGACCGAACCGGCCGGCGCGTGGTGACGCCGAAAGGAACTGATGCATCCCATCGTGCCTGCAGGCCGCCGTCTCGACCCCACGCGTAACGCGGGAGCCGAGCGTGCTGACCGCTGACCACGTCTCGTTCGGCTACGACCACGCACGAACCGTCCTGAGCGACGTGTCGGTGGAGGTGCCGGCCGGGGGGCTGGTGGGCGTGTTGGGCCCGAACGGGTCGGGCAAGACGACGTTCCTCAAGCTGCTCGCCGGCCTGCTGGTACCCACGCGTGGGTGCGTCAGGTTGGATGGTGCAGACATCGCTGGTCTGGCGCGGCGAACGCTGGCGCGACGCGTCGCCGTCGTCCCCCAGGAAACCGAGCTGGCGTTCGACTACACGGTGCTGGAGATCGTGTTGATGGGGCGTTACCCCCATCTGCGGACGTTCGAGCTGGAAGGTCCGGACGACATCGAGATCGCGCGTCGGACACTGGCGGCGACAGGCACGACGCACCTGGAGCAGCGGACATTCCGGACCTTGAGCGGCGGCGAGAAACAACGCGTCATCATTGCCAGCGCGCTGGCCCAGTTCGAGACCGGCGCGAACACCACGCGCGGCGCGCGCGACCCACGCGCAGAGGCGACGAGCCGGACGCAGGTGCTGTTTCTCGACGAGCCAACCTCGTCTCTCGACCTCTCATTCCAGCTCGCGACGGCGGCGCTGGTCGACACACTCAACCGCTCGCACGACACCACGGTCGTCGTCTGCACCCACGATCTCAATTTCGCGGCCGCGCTCTGCCGCGACCTGGTTGTCTTGCGGGACGGTCAGGTCATCGCCTCCGGCCCCACCGAGACCGTGCTGACGCCAGACACCATCGGCGCGGTGTATGACGTGGAGGCCGACGTGCGGCGTCACCCGATCACCGGACACCTGACGGTCGTGCCGCTGGCGCGGCGCTAGTGCACGAGACCGCGATGCGCGACACGACCGCTACCCTCGCTGCTCCACACCCTGCCACCGCGGGGGATCTGCGCACCCGCGTCTGGCTCGTGCAGATCGGGTTTGGCGCGCTGGCGGTCGTGACCTGCCTTGTGGCGCCGCTCGTTGGCCCGACGAGCATCAGCCTCAGCCGCGTCTTCGACGCCGCCATCCCGTTCGCCGAGAACGTGGATGCACAAGTCTTCTTCATCGCCAGGCTGCCGCGAGCCATCGCTGGCGCGTTGGTCGGGGCGTCCCTCGCGGGGGCCGGCGTGGTGCTCCAGGCGCTGTTGCGCAACCCGCTGGCGACCCCGTTCACGCTGGGTGTGTCGGCCGGTGCGTCCCTGGGCGCCATGCTGGTCATCACGCTGGGGGTGCCGCTGACGCTCCTGGGGTCGGCCGCGGTGCCGCTCGCCAGTTTCGCCGGCGCCCTGGGTGCCCTGGCCATCGTGTATTTCCTGGCCACCATGCGACGACAGGGGCTGTCGACGCTGGTTCTGCTGCTGGCTGGGGTCACGCTCAACTCGTTGTTCTCGGCCATCATCCTGTTCGTCCAGTACCTGGCGGACCCGGCACAGACACTCCAGTCGGTGCGATGGGTGATGGGCAACCTGGACGTCGGTGGCTACGGCCCGATCCTCTGGGGGATCGCCCCGATCGGAGTCGCGCTCGTCGCCTTCGCTCGGCTGCCCCGCGCGTTGAATCTGCTGACCATGGGGGCTGACAGTGCCGCCACCCGGGGTGTCGACGTGCTGCGTACGCAGCGTCTCGCGTTCCTCAGCGCCTCCCTGGCGACCGGCGCCGCCGTCGCGGTAGGTGGCCCCATCGGCTTCATCGGCATCATCGTCCCGCACCTGGTGCGGCTGCTGGTGGGTGCCGACCACCGTTTGGTGCTGCCGGCGTCGATCGGACTGGGCGCGGCGTTTCTTGTGGTCTGCGACGTCGCGGCACGCACGGTGCTGTCGCCGATGGAACTGCCGGTGGGCGTCATCACCGCCATGCTCGGCGGTCCCTTTTTCCTCTGGCTCTTGGTACGTCACCGATGACAGGCATCTCTCGGCCCCTCAGTGCGTGTATCGCCGGCCTGCTGCTGGTGTCTGTCGTTGCGTCAGGACAGACCAGGCCTCAGCGCATCGTGTCGGTGGTCCCCGCGCTGACCGAAACGCTTTTCGCGATCGGGGCAGGCGCTGAGGTGGTCGGGGTCGGCACCTTCGATGCGCATCCGCCGGAGGTCGCGACGCGGGTTCGTGTCGGCGGATTGCTCGACCCGGATATGGAACAGATCTTCGGGCTGCGACCCGATCTGATCGTGTTCTACGGCAGTCAGCAAGACCAGATCGAGCAGGTCACCCGCGCCAGCATCGACACGTTCACCTATGCCCATGGCGGCCTGGCCGACATGCTGGACGTCATCCGCCGCCTGGGTGTCCGCACCGGCCGAGCGGCGGCAGCGGACCAACTCGCCGGACGCATTGAATCCCGCCTGGCGGAGGTGCGCGCGCGTCTCACCGGCCGCGCGCGGCCACGTGTCCTGATGGTGTTCGGCCGCGAGCCTGGCTCTCTGCGGAACATCTATGCCAGCGGCGGCGTCGGATTTCTCCACGACATGCTCCAGGCGGCCGGCGGCGAGAACGCCTTCGCCGACGTGCCGCGCGAGTCGCTCCAACTCACCGCCGAAGCGATTCTGGTGGCAGCCCCCGACGTCATCGTCGAACTGACCTACGACGAACGGATGACACCCGACACGCAGTCGGCGGAAGTCGCGGTCTGGGATCGCCTGTCGTCGATACCGGCGGTCAGAAACAAGCGGGTGCATCTCCTGCTCGGCAACCAGTTCGTGCAGCCTGGCCCTCGCATGGGGGACGCCACCGCCGCGATTGCGCAGGCGCTACACCCCGACGCGTTCTAGGCCTCAGTCATGCCTGCCATGCCATTCCCGTCACACCCTCGAAGGAACGCCCAACCATGATGCGCCCAACCATGATGCGAATGATGCGAAGACTCGGACTCTGTGTGGCAGCCATCGTTCTGGTGACCGCCTCCTCGGCGCAGGCACAACGCGCAGGGGTGACCGGCGCCGTCGTCGATCCCGATGGCCGGCCGGCCCCGAACGCCACGGTGCTCGTCTCGGACCAGACCGTGGTCCGCCGTACGGCGGTGACCGACAGCCAAGGACGGTTCCACGTCGAGAACCTCGCGGCCGGTCACTACGAACTGCGGGTGGTGATGGCCGGATTTGCCGCTACGCCCACCACGGTCGCCCTCTCGCCAGACGAGACCCAGTCCGTGACCCTCGCACTGCGCGTCAGCGCGATCGGCGAGTCGGTGGTGGTGACGGCGGCCGGCCGCGAACTGCCTCGTTCGCGTGTCACCGACAGCGTGACGGTCGTCACCGCCGACGACATTGCGGCCAGACAGTTCGAGACTGTCGCCGATGCGTTGCGATTCAGCGTGCCGGGGCTGGGCGTCACCGCGACCGGTGGCCGCGGTGAGCAAACGGCGCTCTTCACGCGGGGCGGCGAGTCAGATTTCACCCTCGTCATGATCGACGGCGTGCGCGTGAACGGATTTGGCGGCGCATTCGACTTCGCGCATCTGCCGGTCGGCGACATCGAGCGCATCGAAGTCGTGCGAGGTCCGCAAAGCGCGGTCTACGGGTCGGACGCCATCGGCGGGGTCGTCCAGATCATTACGAAGCAGGGTGGTCCGGCGCGCGTAGGCGGGGTCTTCGAAGGAGGCACCGTCGGCACATCCCGCGTCTCGGTGAACACTGCGGGGTCAGTGGGGTCGGTCGCGTGGGGCGCGGCCTTCGAACGGCTCGACACGGATGGCCAGAATGGCGAGACGTCGCAGGCCGGCGAGACCGTGCGCAACGACGACTACACCCGCCGCGATGTGTCGCTGCACGGGCAGTGGCGAGGCGAACGGGGAACCACCGTGCGTTCGGTATTCCGCTACGGAACGAACGAACGCGGGTTCCCTGGCCCGTGGGGGAGCGACCCCGGTGGGACCTACGGCGGGATCGACACGGTGTCTCGCGGCACCAACGACAACCGGCTGGTCTCGATCGGGGTCTCGCAGCGCCTCGGCGCGCGCGTCGATCAAGGACTTGACGTGAGCCACACGCACACCGACAGCGTGTTCAATAGTCCCTTCGGCAGGGCGGACTCGGATGCCACTCGACTCACCGTGCGGGCCCGCACCGACGCCACGCTCCGAGAGGGCATCGTGGCCACGTCCGGCTTCGATGTCCAGCAGGAGCAGGCGGGCAGCACCTTCATCACAGACGCGTCCTTCACCGAGATCCCGGTCGACCGCCGCATGCTGGGGTTCTTCGGCGAACTTCGCTTCGACCCCACCAGCCGGCTGTCGCTCACCGCCGGTATTCGCGGTGACCGCATCACGCGTGAGAGGCTCGCAGGCGACGGCTTCGGGCGGCCGACTTTCGGGAACGAGACCGAGGTCGCGGCCAATCCCAAGGTATCGCTCGGCTGGTATCTCCGGCCGGCCGAGGCCACCCCGGACTGGACGCGGCTACGCGTGAGCGCCGGCACGGGTATCCGCCCTCCAAGTGCGTTTGAGATCGCGTTCACCGACAATCCGGCCCTGAAGTCGGAGCGGACCCGGAGCGTTGACGTCGGACTGGAGCAGGCGCTGGCACGGGGCCGTGTCCTGGTCGAAGCCACGGCGTTCTTCAACCGATACGACGACCTCATCGTGTCCGTCGGGCAGTCGTTCCAGAACGCCAGCCAGTTCCGAACCGACAATCTGTCCAACTCGCAGGCGCGCGGGCTGGAG
>SXOW01000194.1 GCA_005778315.1 Acidobacteriota bacterium | reverse complement strand
ATGAGTCGACCAGCCCCTGCAGGCCCCAGGCGCGGCTCCCTTCGTAGAACGACGACACCTCGGCCAGCTGCTCCTCAGCCGTGGCAAAGTCGGAGCGCTCCACGCTGTCGCTCAACCCCTCCAGATTCGCGTAAAACCCGGCCAGGCTCCTCGACGGCACCGACACGGCAATGAAAAACAACAACGCCAGCACGAAACCGACGAGATACCGGAACGAGTGCTCTTTATCGATCAGGTCTGTTAGTCGCATCGTCTTTCCTTCGAGCCTACGGACTCGTGCCCCACAGCAGCTCGGAGACAAACCCCAGGGGAATGCCTACCACCAGCAGCCCCATGGCCACCAGCAAGAACCGGGGGAAAATCGGCACTTTCAACGCTCGGTGCTTGAGTTCGACACGCACGGCTTCACGCTCATCGATCGCCTCATACGCGCGCAGCAAGCTGTCTTCGCTGGTGACGTCGAAATAGTCACCACCGTACTCCTGGATTTGGGCTACCAGCTGAGGCACCGTCGGGTGGAGGAAGCTCGCCGACCTCGCGTCGCTGGTGTTGATGTAGATGAGGTAGGGCACGATGTTGCGCCGGGCGAGCTCGGCGAACTCGGCGTCCGGGAACTCGTCCACGGCGGCGTCCGTGATAATCAGCACCGCGCGGTTCTGGTTTGCCTCGCGACCGACCGTCGCCTCATCGCGGTCAAAATGCTTCACGATGTCTTGGAGCGGCCGGATGATGTTGGTGTCGCCTTCGGCCGGAATAATCCGCACCTTGTCGCGCGGCACGACCATCGCCTTGTCCAGCCGCTGCGTCATCACATACGGCGCGTCCCAGACCTGGTAGTAGTACAACTCGTCGTCCATGACGAAGTCGTCCACCATGTATGGGTAGGTGGAAAACAGCCACAACGACACCCGGTCGTTCTTCTCCTTGCGCATTTCGAGGAATTCGAGATGCGCGTCCCGCGCCACTTCGGCTTTCGACTTGTTGGTATCCGGAAACTCCCACGCCATGGAGCCGGAGGTATCGACCAGGTCAATACGCACCCGAGACTCGACATAGCCACTGACCTCCTCCGTGGCGGTCAGAAATGGATCGGCCACCGAAAAGATCAGCATGACGAGCGCCCCGGCCAGCAGCGCCTTGGGCGCCGTGTGCAGCGCGCGAATCCAGAGCCGCTTCCTGTGCGCGGGTCGAATGACATGCCCTGAGTGCTGACGCGCGTGGCGTTTCCGCATCGCGGCGAGACGCATCAGGGTGAGCGTCAGGATGACGCCAACCGCAATGGCCAACGCCACCGCCATGCCGACGTCGCCATAGCGGATCTGCTGAAAATCCGTCTCAAGCAGCTCACGGATCCCCGAATCGAGGAACGTGATCAGCTGGTTCCAGGGCATCAACATCGTCAGGCTCGGCTTGCTCAGTCCGCCAATCTACTGTCCGAACACCGCTTTGACATTGTTCAGCAGCCGCACATGCGGCCTCAGCCTGGCCAACGCGCCGGCGAACGCGTCGGCCTCGGCCTGCGGGCTCGCGATCGGTGCCGCACCGCCCAGCTCCAGCCCCCGTTGATAGGCGACGAGGCGATCGGCCAACACGGCGAGGGCACTCTTGCGAGGCCCGTCTTTCATCCCACTGACGTGACGCTGCATGTCCAGCGCGGTATCACCCGGGACCAACTCGGACAGGTCCGCCAGGAGATAGTCGCGCAACGCCAGCACCATGCCGCGTTGGTAGCCGGCCGCCTGCTGAGGCTCTGCCCCTGGTGGCAGATTCTGCAAGCCCTTCAGCTCGCGTTTCACCGCGCGCCGCGCCTGCCAGATAGAGGGCTGGACAGGAATCTGAGCCTCGAGCCTGGCCAGCTCATCTGCCTCTTGCTGTTTCTCCAGGGAGACCGGCTTGGGCTTGCGCGCGAACCGCACGAGCATGGCGAACCAGAGCAGCAGCGGCAGCGGCGCCACCGCCCAGCCAAGGGTCCGGAAGAACGTGGCGCGTCCGGCGAAACTGCCGAGCTCGATCGTGTCCCGAATGTTCAGCAGCGGCTCGTCCGTGATCGAGGTCACGTAGCGCACCAGGCCCTGGCCACCGTCCACCTGCTGCACTTCGGTGTCCTCGATATCCTCGCCAAGGTCCCGCACGAGGTAGTAGAAGCTGAAGTTCGGCAGGAGGTAGGTCATCTTGTTCGGGTCAATCAGACGAAACCCGTACACGAAGTCCCAGATGTATTCGCCGTCGACCAGGTCCTTCTCCACCGTCAGGGAGACCCCCTCGAACGGGTGCACCGGCAAGGCTTCAGGCGCCACCCGGTCTTCAAGGATGATGATCTCCTGTCCATCGGAGACCAAATCCGGAAACCGGAGTCGATAACGTTGCGTGATGAGGTCCCCGGTCTTCACGACCGTGGGTTCGAGTTCCAACGTCTCGACCCGAACCGGGCCCATCGGGGCGTCGTCCACCGCCGGCGGCTGGGCGCCAGCAACAGTGACAACCAGGAGCATGGAGCTGAGGGCCATCGATGTTGCGCGTAGCGCTGGGGTCGTGCTTGGCGTGCTAATCATGTCCACTGTTGTCCCATTACCGTGCGGTCCGCGAAATCAGGAACTTGGGCAGTTCCGTGATGTGGTTGTCCGGGGTGAGCACGCAGGCATCGATGCCCGCGTTCCGTTTCAATCTGTAGACCACGGTTTCACGCACTTCCTCGATCCGGCTACGGATGGCGGAAGCTTTGCGAGCCGAGATCACGGTCTGTTTACCCGTCTCCATGTCCGAGATACGGATATAGCCAAATCGGCTTTTGACACGAAACTCGTCGGGGTCATCAAGAATGAGCACGATCATATCGTGCTTCGACCCGAGTGTCCTCAGTCGCTTGAAGTCGATGGCGTCCGGGTCGTTCACGATGTCGACAAGGTCGGTCAGCAGCACGACCGAATGCCGATTCTTGAGCCGCGCCAACATAAAGTCGAGCGCGACGCGGAGGTCAGCCGTCCGCCGGCGCGGAAACTCGCGCTCCAAATTCAGCTTGTCGAAAATCTGATGGGCCATGTGGAAGATCTGTGACGATCCCAGCTTTGGCCGCATGTAGAGTTCGATGCGATCTGAGTACCCGATCAACCCCACCGGATCCCGGACGTTGGACCTGGTCAATCCGATGTTGCCGAGCAGATCCAGCATCAACAACGCCTTGTTTGACGCCTGCGAAACCTGAAACAACGTGGAATACGACAAATCGCACACGATGATCGTGCGGAGCTCTTTGGGCTCCATACGCTCGATGCGGTAGAGCTTCTCCGGGTACGTCCGCATGCTGATATTCCATGCGACGTCCTTGAGGGGCTGCCCAGGTCTCCACTGATCGACGCCGACGATGTCGTAGCCGGCGCCCTTGTAGCCGCTCTTGTGCTCGCCAAAATGCATACTCGTAGAGGGCTTCCGTGCCCGTATCCCGTGTTTGATGTCACGGAATCGAGCATACAGTTCCTCTACTTCCAAGGCGGAACCTCCATGTCCCGCAGGATTTGCTGCAACAACTCGCCCTTGTCGACCGAAAACTCCATGCCCTCCCGCAGTACCAGCCGGTGCGCCAACACGGGACCAGCCACCGCCTTGATGTGGTCGGGCGTGACTTGCAAATCGCCGTTGAAGAACGCGAACGTGCGCGCGACCGCCTCGATGTGGAAGTGCACACGCGGCGAGATCCCCACCCGGATGTATTCCTTGACGGTACGGGCGGCGCGCCCCACCACACGATGCGGCCGGGTATTGCGGATGAGCCGCACCTTGTACTGCTGACCGTACTCGGACATCTGGACGTTGTCGTAGATATAGTGCGCGATTTCCAGCACCTCATACAGGTCCGTCAGCTTCTCGACTTTCCGGCCGACCACGTTGTGGGCGCTGATGTTGTACTCGTCCTCCTCGCTCTCCGGGTCCATCATGTTGATGGACAACGTGGTGCGGTCCAACTGCGCCACCGGGTTGGCGAACGTGCCTTCCTCTTCACCGAAGATGTTCTCGGTACAGATCACCATGAAGAAGCGCGGACCGGTGATGTCGGCGAAGTCGCGCGACAGCGGAAACAGCGGCAAAACCTTGCCCTCGGCGAGGTTGCCGTAGTCCGAGCTGAGCGTGGCGGAACTCTCCTCCATGCCTTCGAGGACCGCCGCCTTGGTCTTGCCTGACAGTCGGTTGTCCTCGTCAATGAGGACGATGTGGGCCATCAACTTGCCGGGCTTGAAGACCAGCTTCCGACTGCCATCGGTTTCCTCCACGATGGTCTCGTAGCCGAGGATGTCTTCCGGCATGTAGGTCGGCATGCCCTGGATGCGCTCGAACTTCGCGTCGATCGCCATCGCACACGCGCTGACCAGGTCCGTCTTGCCCGTGCCGGTCGGCCCCCTGAACATCACGTGGGGCTGACGAAGCAGTTTGGTTTGGCTCAGCTTGTCGGTATACGGCAAGAGCGTGAAAAACGCCCACGACAGCGTACGAGCAGCCTCATCGAGACCGTAGAGCCACTTTGTGGACTCCTTCTGAAACCGCTGAACTACTTCGTTGGCGCGGTCGAAGCCCATCTTCCGAGCGGGTTGAACGGTCATGAATGTGCGTGCTCCCCTTCCGTGTTCAGCGCGACAAGCGGTGCCACACCGCCCAGAACTCTAGCCGACGACAGCGCCGGGTGGTTCTCGTTACGTGCCGGGCACTACGCGCCCGCGCGGTCATCCTGCGACCCCCGACGCGCTCGCTAGCGCAGACCGGTCCCAATCGTGAGGCCGACGTAGAACTCGCGGTCTGGCGACGGCTCGAAGAATCGCCCCGCCAAACCGTTCGTGATAATCGACGAGTTGTACCGCTCGTCAAACAAATTGTCGATACCGAGAAATGGCCGCACGTCCACCCCGCCCCAGTGGCCGTCATACCCGAACCGGAGGTCGACCACGGTATAGGACCAATTGAAGACGGTGTTGGCATTGTTGGCCGCGAACTTGTCTACCCAGCGCACCGACGCCCCGGACCGCAGTCCGAAGGGGGCGGTATAGTTGGCGCCGAAGAACATGCGGTTCCGCGGCGCGCCAGGCTCCAGGTTGCCGGCGAAGTCATTGCCCCCGACCACGAACTCTTCAAACACGAAGTCCTGATACGTGTAGGCCACCCGCGTACTGAAGCTGGCCGTCGGCACCCAATCGAGTGCCAGCTCCACGCCGTCTCGAGACGATTTACCGGCGTTACGGAAGAAGACCTCTTCAGACGCGTTCTGAAACGACACAAGCGCGTTGTCGACGGTCGACACAAACACGGTCGCCTCGTAGCGCAACCGGGCTGGACTGATCAACCCGCGTGCCCCGAACTCCACACTGGTCAGGTCCTGGGGACCGAGCTCCTGATTGAACCCGCCGCCGCCGGTCGGCGATTGCGACAGCTCGACGGTGGTGGGCGTCTCGTAGGCAGTCGCGACATTACCGAACAGGTTGACCCCGTCCGCCGCTGCAAAGGTGACCCCAACGGACGGACTCACCTGACTCATGGTCCGGTCGCCGGACTGGTCGCCGTCGTCCAGCCGGCGGTCACCCGCGGTGAAGTCGTAGTGGTCCCAGCGCACACCTGCACTGACGCGGACACGGTCGTTCGGCGAGATGCCGATCTGGGCGAACGGCCCCGCTGACAACACGTCCTCGGTTTGATCGATGTCGAGCGCGCCCTTCGTCGCGCGTCCACCGGTCACGGCGGGGGCCACCTGGCCGAACTCCATGCGGTCGTCGTTCTGCGACGACAGATCGAACCCGGCCGCCCAATCGAGGCCTACAGTGCCGGCCTGTGTCCCGCCGAGATACTCGGACCGGAAGCCGAAGCCGTTCCGACCGAGCGTCACGTTTCGAAACGCTCCAACGGCGTCGAGGTTGCGCCACATGCCCCAGCCGGTCACCCGGAGACGATCGGTCTCGCTGAAGCGATGCTCGAGGGTCAATCCGCCCTGCCCCTGCCTCGCCGACTCGCCCCAGTTCCGCGCCAACGCCACGCCTCTCGCCAGACAGGCACCGGCGATACAGACGTCGTTGGCGTCTCTGAGGGGCTCGCCGCGGGCTTCGGCCTCGGTGAGAAAGCTCGGGTTCTCGGCGTACGGCGTGTCGTTGAAATTGAATACGCCGCGCACCTCGGTGTTCGGTCCAAGTTCGCGGCGAACCAAAAGATTCGTCTGCAAGATCTCGGCAGCGCTGTTCGCGCGGAACCCATCCGTCTCGAACCGACTCGCGCTGAACATGAACTGGGTCTTCGCGTCCCCGCCGTCCGCTCTGATCTGTTGCCGGTTGTAGCCGTAGCTCCCGAACTGCACGTCCGGGCGAATCGTGAGCTTGCGGGACCGGTCGAACGTCGTGGTCAGGTTGATGACCCCGCCGGCGGAGTTTCCATACAGGACCGAGCTCGGGCCACGTATGACCTCGATGCGACCGACGGACCCGAGATCGACGTTGCCAGGCTCGGTCGTGCCGTCGGCGGTCGTGATCGGTATGCCGTCCTGGATAATGGCGATCCCGCGGAGGCCGAACCGCGGCTGCGGCGCCCGGATGCTGACACCGATGCCGCCAGACAAACCGTAGTTCCGGCGATTCTGGACGAACAACCCGGGAATACCGCGGAGCGACTCGTCCAGCGACGTCCGGCGCTCGGCAAACTCGATCTGGTCACGCTGCACCACCGCAATCGAGTTCGGCACGACGGACAGGGATTGGTCGGTCCGAGTCACGGTGACTGTCTCGGCCATGGGCGCGATGGCCAGCGAGAGGTTCGCCGAGGCAGTGCGACCAGCGGTGACCGAGACCGATGCCGGGGTGCCAAGAAAGCCCTGCAGCAAGGCCTCCACGTCGTACCGTCCAGGCTCGAGCGACGAAATCTCATACCGCCCGTCGGCGTTGCTGACGCCGTAACGTATGCCGCTGTCACCAGCGGCACTCACCGTGACGCCAGGCAACACGGCACCGCTCTCGTCGGACACGGTGCCGTCAATCGTGCCGGTGCCGCCTTGCCCGGCCGAGCTGGCCGCGGCTACCCACAACAGCACCACAAGAGAGAGGCCGATTCGCTTCATATTTTTTGTTTGTTCTGTTCTGCCCTATCGATAGCCGTCAATCCTTGCCCACGCCCCCAGCGGCCGCGCTCGTTCGCGAGCGGGTCCTCTGGGACGAGATAGCGCCCCTCGTCCTTCGTGACGACAGTCTTGATGAACTTGGTTGGCAGGTCGGTCTTGTCAGCGATGACCCAGACACCCGCTTCGGCGCCGCCAGCGAACCTGGGAAGCGTCTTCCCATCGTGACCCCCTTCGGACCGATACACTGTCTCGTCGACGGACGCTCGCGCCGGAATGCGCGATCACGCCGTCGGCCGGCCCACGGCCACGAGAACATCGAATGATGAACGGATCAAACGGCCAATCTTGGCAGATGCCGAAAAAGGGTGTCAAGCCGCCCGCGGTTCCGCCGCGCTGGACCGTGCGACCATGAGGGTGCGCGCTCGGGCGCCGGCTACTTTCGCGACGCCACCCACGCGCCGGTCCCATACCAGGAGAACTTGCCTTCGGCGCCGGTGATCGTGTCGCCGGCCCATTCGCCTTCGAAGTTGATCGGCTGGTCGCCATCGAGGTCAGCCACCGTGATGAGAAACTTGAGCATCGAACCCTCGACGGTGCCCGTGACGTCCACCACTTCGTTGTCACCCAGGTCGATCTCGCCGCCGAGTTGGTTGGCGTCCTGTTCAAACCGCGCCTGCCAGATCGTGTCGCCGGTCTGGGTCGTGAGCGTAATCTCCCAGTCGCCAGTCACGCTGCTCTGCGCCTGAACCAAAGCCTGCTGCGTGCCAACCACCAGCGCAGCCGCCACCATGAGCATGCCCGCTGTCGCCGTCGTTGCTCGTCTCAACATCATCATTCCCGTCCCCGCTTCCTTCGCGACCATCGCGCGCCCGACCACCCGCGAGACTTGTTGGGACGCCCACTGAAACCCCATTCGTCAAGGGCGCCGCTGCGGCTGAATTGTATGGCCGGGCGGGCAGACGCGTCAAGACCGCAAGCCCCACGAGGTCAACGAATTACGTCGCCTTGACGCTACCAGACGGCGGCGACCACGGCCACCGTCTTCCAACCCCACGGGGCCACGGAGTCGGTCGACTCGGCTTGACGCGGAGGGGACATCCGCATCATCCTACGCGCCGCCAACCGAGACCAACGAGAGCGGGTATGACTACACACACCGTGGCGACTGCCGTGCCGTTTTGGATTGACGGGGAACGCCGCGCGGCCCAGGGATCACGTGAGGGCGTGATCACCAATTCGGCGACCGGCGCCGCGGTGCGCACCGTGCCTTTCGCCAACGCCGCCGACGTCGATGTGGCCGTGGCCAGCGCCCGAGCCGCGTTTCCCGCCTGGCGCGCCACCCCCCCGTT
>SXOW01000193.1 GCA_005778315.1 Acidobacteriota bacterium | reverse complement strand
GTCGATGAACGGCTGAATGCGCGCCCGAGTAGAGGGGTGGTCCATGCGCCGGCCGTACAGTCGGCAAAAGAGCGCGCGCTTGACCACGAGGCTCGTCGTCAGCCGACCCAGCGAGGTCTCGTAGGCCCACCGGAGCCATCGCTCACCGTAGATGTCCTCTGTCCGCAGCTGGCCGGTGTAGCGATCGAAGTACCGGATGGGCGTGCGCGGCGAGTCGGTCATATTTGACGGCGGGGCCCTCCGTGTGTCCCAACACACGCGTGCCTACAAAGGCAGCTGGTCGAAGTGCTTCCGTTTGATCTTGAAGTCCTTCGTGTACCCGGTGCCCTCGATCCGCACGAAGAATTCCTGGCCCGCGCCGCCCCGCAGCACATCGACCGCACCCAGGTGAAACGTGGCCTCTAAGCCATTGAGCACGCGCGCGCTGCCCAGAATGACCCGGTGGCGAGCCGCAAAGGACTCGACGTGCTCCGCGAGCAGCTCGCTCCGTCGACCCTCATCGAGCACAAGCACGCGAAGCACCGCCGACGACTGCGCTCGCGACGCGCCGATCGTCGGAGCACTCGGCGAGGCGAGCACCCGCAACACCGGGGCGCGGTCCGCCGGAGCCACATCCGCCACTGTCAGAGCGGTACCCACAGTGGCCGCCTGGCGCGCCAGGTGCGTGACCCAGGTCTGCGGGGTATAGATCGTGATGCGATATCCACCGCCGGCGCCGGAGAAGAGCCCCCCGCGGTCGTGAAGTTCCAGCGGTATAGGACCAGACCCGATGGCGTCGATGGCCTGGCCGACCGCGACATCGTCGAGCGGCTTGGCGGCCGGTTGTGCTCGCTCGGCCTCTAAGACCGGCTGAGACCGAGCCTGCGATCCGAGCGGCACGACGAACAGCAGCGAGACGAGCAGCGCGGAACCGATAGATCGCGGCATCTTGCGTCTCTCTGTCGAGGGTGCGCAGGGCAATACATAGCCGGCAGGCAAGCACGAAATCGCGCAGCCACTCGCCCCCGCCACCATAAATCGAGCGCTGACGGACCGGTCCGGATTCTACCACCCAGCCTCGCCTCTGCATGGTGTGGTCCACCACGGCGCATCCCGGTGATGTAGTGTGTCCGACGTCGGTCGCGGTCCGTCGCGCGTCCGTCAGATATAATCCCTCGCTGTCGCCACGCTGGACCATCTACGCCAGGGACACTAGGTGATTCGAGCTCGACAATTCATCATCGAGGGCCGCGTCCAAGGCGTCGGGTTTCGCTTCTTCGCCCGCGGTGCGGCTGCGCGAGAAGGTCTTCGGGGGTTCGTCCGAAACCTGCCGGACGGCCGAGTCGAGGCGCAGGCCGAAGGCGACCTGGCGGCACTGGACCGGTTCGAGCGCGCGCTGCACCAGGGCCCTCCCGGGGCGGACGTGGTCGCGATCGCCGTGTCCGAATTACCGCCCATCGGTCAGACACCGGTATTTCAGATTCGCGTCTGAGCTCTGAACTACTCTGAGCTCCGAGCAACGCCGAGAGAAAGGCAGACTCCCATGGAGCACCTCAAGGACAAGATTCGACACGTACCGGACTTTCCGAAGCCGGGCATCGTGTACTACGACATCACCACGCTCCTACTCGATCCAACCGGATGCCGCGAGGCCTTTGACGGCTTGGCCAAGCCGTTTCACGACGCGCGCATCGACCTGGTAGTCGGCATCGAGAGTCGGGGGTTCATTTTCGGCTCTGCGGTGGCAGATCGGCTCGGTGCCGGCTTCGTGCCCGTTCGCAAGCCCGGCAAACTCCCTGCGCGCATCATTCAGCAGGCCTACGACCTGGAATACGGCTCCGACACGCTCGAGATGCACCACGATGCGGTCCAACCTGGACAACGGATTCTTATCGTGGACGACCTGCTCGCCACCGGCGGCACCGCCCGTGCGGCGGCAGACCTAGTCACAGCGGCCGGTGGCGACGTCGTGAGTCTGGCGGTCGTCATCGAACTCCAGTTTCTCAACGGTCGGGACAAGCTCGGCGACATTCCGACCTTCTCCGCGCTGCAGTACACGTCCTAAGCAGCAACCGCATGTCTGGCGTGCTCCTCGCGGCAAGTCTGCTGGCCCTCGCCGTCGTCGGGGTCGTCGGTACCCGTCTCATGGTCGCGGCGTTGGAGAGGCAACGCCGGGACGCCCAGATTCTCGAGCTGCTGGCCACCTTCGGCCCCGTGGTGGAACGGGCGCGCACGGACCCGCGGGCACTGCTGACGTGGCACCCGATGGCCCTCTCCGCCAGGAAGACGTTCCCGGAAGCGTTCGAGGCACTGGACGGCGACGCCGCGCACCGATTTCCGTTCGGCTCAGACCTGCTGGAGGCCGCTCACGCGCAGTGGACGGCCGAGTGGTTGGCCTGGGAGGGCGACCACGACATTGAATACCGTCGGCGCGAGGCGCTGCTCGAGGCCTCGGCTGGAGAGGCCGACGCCGCGGACATCCGGCCCGCGCTCGAGTTGCTGGAGCGGGAGAAGCTCGGGCGCTATCAGCGTCAATACGAGACCTACGTCAAGGTCTCCAAAGCCCTGGCGGCGCTCCTCAAGACACCAACCGAGCGGTAGCCACCGCGCCCACCGCGCCCTCGCAGATCCACCGGCCCGGGGATAAGATCTGTCCGTTCAGCCGCGCAGCGCGAGGCGCCCCGACGTAACGAATCAACAGACGCATCGCAATTTTCATCCAGAGGAGAATGACCGTGGCGATCTATAGCTGTCCGAAGTGCGGCATGAGCGTTGGCACGATGACCTGCGGCACCTGCAACAAAGAGCTGGTCCACGATACCTTGCAACTCGCCGATGGCCGATCGGTCGACATCGCCAAGTGCCCCGACGGCCATGGCAAGATCAAGTCGCCACAGTGCTGTGGCGAAGACATGAGCTGTAGCGTCTAGTCAGATTCGGACGGTGTGTGAGCGGCCCGCACGATTCCGTGAGAATCAGCGGGCCGCTCGCCTGTACGGCGGAGAGGCCGCGCTTCTTTTGTGAAGGACGGTGGGCGATGACCAGTCAAGGCCTCATCCGCAGGAATCCGGATGACCGAGCCGGGCCGACACGAGTGCTGATCGCCAAGGGCGTCCGGGCCGTGGGCGAGGGCGCCAACACGCCGTCCAGCCTGGACGCGACTCGAGCATTCCTCGTCGCCGAGGTCCTCTTCGGTCCGGCCAAGGCCGCCAATGCCGGCGGCGTAAACAACGTCCAGGGGCCAATATCGGCGAGTTCGTGAAGGTCGCCGACGCGATGCTGGCCTACGGCGCGGTCTGACCGTCTCCACCGTGCCCTGGGCACACGCCAGCGTCGCGCGCCACCGGGCGGCCGGCTTTCGACAAGTGCGACCGTCTGTAGATAAAGGTCAGAATTGGCCGATTCGGGCTCCATCTACGGGTCGACGGGGGACAGGTAACCGTCTGGTAAACTCACCACTTGCGCCCCATGCGCGCGTGTAGCTCAGTAGGATAGAGCGACCGCC
>SXOW01000192.1 GCA_005778315.1 Acidobacteriota bacterium | reverse complement strand
GGTCATCGTGGACCTGCCGGAGGGGACCTCGCTCGAGCAGACCGCTCGCGTCACACAGCAACTGGCCGAGCGGGTACTCGACGACCCCGACGTGGTGGACGTGCAGACCTATGCGGGCGCCGCGGCGCCGTACAACTTCAACGGGCTTGTCCGTCACTACTTCCTACGCGAGGCGCCGCACGAGGCGGACATTCAGGTTAATCTGACCCCGAAGGACGAGCGCGATCTGCAAAGTCACGGCATCGCCACCCGTGTGCGAGACATGATCCGCCCACTGGCGTTGGAGCTGGGTGCGAACGTCAAGGTGGCGGAGGTGCCGCCTCGGCCGCCGGTGCTCCAGACACTCGTGGCCGAAGTCTATGGGCCAACCGCCGAGGGGCGTGCGGGTCTTGCGGCGCAGGTGCGCGACACGCTCGCAACAACGGAGGGTGTCGTCGACGTGGACTGGTCCATCGAAGATTCGCAACCGAAACTTCGTCTCCTGGTCGACCAGGAGAAGGCGGCCCTGCACGGCGTCAGTGTCGACGACGTGGTGCAGCTGCTGGCTATCGGGGCTGGTGGCCGGCGGGTTGGCCTTATTCACGACCCCCACGAGCACGACGACGTGCCCCTGACCCTGCGACTGGGTCGGTCTGACCGGGCGTCATCGCGACTGCTGCAGATGCGGATCCCGGCGGCAGACGGGGCCTTGGTGCCGGTGTCGGAGTTGGTCCGGGCCGAGCGCGTGACCGAAGCCCTGAGCATCTCGCACAAGAACCTGATGCCCGTGACCTACGTCACGGCGGACGTGGCTGGCGCTATCGAGAGTCCGGTCTACGCGATGTTGCAGGTTCAGCCTCGGGTGGAGGAGATTCGGACCAACGACGGGCTCCCGCTCGAACAGCTCACCGCGTCGCTGCCGGCCGATACCGGCCGGCGCCGGCATCGTGATTCGCAACGCGATCATCCTGGTCGATTTCATCGAGCTGCGGCGCCGCGGGGGGATGCCGCTCGACGAGGCGATTTTTCAGGGTCTTGCGATCTCCCTGATGGCGGGCGAGGTCGCGTCGTTGCTGCTGTCGAGGATGACGGTTCCCATTGTGTACTACCTCACCGAAAGGAGACACCTCGCATGACCATCGATGACGGTGCTCCGCACGTGGGGGGCGCGGCACCACGCCTGACGAGCGAGGGCGATACG
This sequence comes from Acidobacteriota bacterium, assembly GCA_005778315.1. Lineage (GTDB taxonomy): Bacteria > Acidobacteriota > Vicinamibacteria > Vicinamibacterales > UBA8438 > UBA8438. Next base: position 2,571 of record SXOW01000192.1, on the reverse strand, counting down.
CCGCACCACCGCCGCATGATAAATTTCAGGGAATTTGTGACCTTCGGGCCGCCGGGCGGCTCGCCCACACCACACACAGGTTCGGACCAGACTTATGTCTAGATACGCGAAATCGCTCGTTGTCTCGTGCGTCCTGCTTGGCGCCGCCGCATCTGCTGCCGCGCAGGGTCGTAGCATTCTGCCGTCGGTCCCCACGCCTACCGACGTGGCGCCAGGCAGCATTACCTGCGACGAATGCCCATACCCGTATCCAAGCAAATACCTCGACATCAATGTCTACAGCCAGGACGTCCGCATCGCGTATATGGACGTGGCGCCGTCTGCGGCCGCCAACGGCCACACGGTGCTCTTGCTGCACGGCAACAACTTCGGTGGGTTCTACTTCAAGGCGATCATCGACGGAATGACCGCGGCCGGGTTTCGGGTCGTTGTCCCGGATCAGATTGGGTACGGCAAGTCATCGAAGCCGATTGCGCCTTACAACTTCAATTCTCAGGCGCGTAACACCTGGCTCGTCTTGCAGGCTGAAGAGATCGCCAAGGTGATGGTCGTGGGTCATTCCATGGGAGGCATGCTGGCCGCGCGATTCGCCACGCAATACCCCGACTCGGTGGAGCGGGTGGTGGTGTACAACCCGATCGGTCTCGCCGACGGTCGCTTCGGGCAACCGATGACGCCGATTGACGAGGCCTACGAGGCGACGCTCAAGACCGACTATCAGAGCACGCGCCGCGGCTTGAGCCGCTACGTGGCACACGATCCCGATGTGTGGAACGAGGACTTCGAGCTCTACACGCGGATTCGCTATTCGTGGACGTTGAGCGCCGATTGGCCGCGGCTGGCCATGGTGCAGTCCCTCATTGGCCAAATGTTGTACGGGGATCCCGTTGTGTACGACTGGGCGCACATCCAGGTGCCCACCCTCGCCTTCGGCGGCGCCGAAGACCTGCTGCTGGGCCCGGCGGAAACGTTCCAGGAGCGAATGAAGGTTCTGGCTGATACCGTCCCGAACGGGAACGGGTCTATCTTGCTGTTGCCGGGCCTAGGCCACGTGCCGCACCTCGAGGAACCCGAGACGGTCGTGCCGCCGCTGGTGGCATACCTCCTGGAAGGGGTGACCGGCGGTTCGCGCTGACGGTTGAGCGAGATTGATAGGCATGCGTGACCAGGGCGACGCGGGCCCGGCTGCTCACGGCGATCGGCGATGTCTGGTGTGGCCTGACCGGCGCGTCCCCAGATGAACTGATGGTTGCGGCTCGGGATGAGACGTGCACTGCGGGATCTCCGCGGCGCCGAGGAACTTCGTCAACGTGGTCTTCCTCGAGACCACTGAGGGTGTTGACCTTGCGGATTCGCACGGTAACGGCGTGTTGCACTACGACACCCCGTTCTTTGTCGCCGGGGGCAATCGGGCCGGACGTGCGCCCGAGATCAAGGAGCAGATTCTGGCCGGGTTGATCGACACGCTCGCGAGGATTGCTGGCGTGGCGAAGGATCAGGTAAGCGGTCACATCAGCGCAGCACCGGCGTCATGGACGATGGAGGCGGGCCGGATCCTTCCCGATCCCGGGTCCGAGACTCCCGACTGGTACGAGCACAGCGCCGCATCAGGGTGAAGCGGTGCGGCGCCAGATTCGCCGGAACGACGCCTCGCATCGCGTCTCCATTGTTCTCCAGGAGGCAGCCAAATTTTCTGGCGGAAGCAGACTTTCTTGCGGCTTTACGCCGACGCGGCGCGGAAGCGCCGGCGCGCCACCGTGGTCTGCTTCTTGCACTAGTCCTCGCAGGTTACCTAACGCGACCGATTCTCCATGTCGCGCCAAACGGCGGACAGACAGCGAGCGGTAACCGGAGGAACGTATGCACCAAAAGATGGCCGAAACGCTGGTGAACACCAGAATCCGCTACCTCGCCTCTCACGACCAGGCCTATTGCACCGTCGGTGACCTCGCAGAGTATTGGCAGGTGAGTAGGAAACAGATCTACAAGCAGATCGAAGCCGGCACACTGCCGGCGATCAGACTCGGGCCGCGCCTCTTTAGAATACCCACCGAAAAGGCTCGAGAATTCGAAGAACGCGCGAGACTGGCGCCGTCCCACGGCTGACACCGACGCCGGCACGCCCTCACGCGGGTCCTTGGTCGCGCGCGCCGGCCGGACGATGTGGAACTAGTGCCCTTTCATCCTGCTAGGTGCAGGATGCGTTTCGATCGAATCTAAGCGCCTCCACGGGATTCGGGTAGCGATTGGTCCATGACCGCCTGGACACTAACTCGGTTATCACGCAGTCTACGGGAAGCGAGAAGGACAGGCGGTCTTTCTGGGTCCTCTGGCCGACGATGGACCCGGTAAGTCAGAGGGCGAAGCTGTCCCTGCCCACGAGCGCGTGGGAACGGCCGTGATCGCCGCGGTCGGCGTTTACAGTGGAGCAATGTGATGTCCAACGGTGACGGGGCCGCCCAATTCGACGTGATCAGTGCGTTGGGCCGCCGTTCTGGAACGATTCTCCTGTGTGTGGTGTTGACCATCGCTCCGATCATTCTCGGAGGCGGGAAGACGATCTTCGTGGCT
>SXOW01000191.1 GCA_005778315.1 Acidobacteriota bacterium | reverse complement strand
CCACATCCTGCGGGCCTCCCAGGTGCGTCTCATCATTTCCCGGCACGTCTTTCTCGCCGATTGTCGCCAACAGCTCGCTGCCATCGTTCGAAAACACGAAGATCTGATGGCCGGTCTCATGAACCACCCAGACACGCTTCTCCGGGTCATACGGGCTGATCCGGATCCGGTGTGGCCCCGGACCATCCGACCCTGCGAACAGGTGGTCCCACTGGTCCCACACCTCGACCAGATTGCCGTCGCTGTCGACGATGTAGATGCAGTTCTGCCAGGTGCGGTAGTCCGTATCCGTCAAAGCGTTGATACCGATGGAACCGACGAACCCGGCAAACCCGGGCGGCACGGGACTGGGCAGACGGCTCTCACCACGCTGGACCACGAAGATCCGGTCAAGTGACTCGACGGCCACGCCAGAGTTGCCACCGAAGGCAAACCCCGCACTCGCGAACGGTTTCAGCCAGCCCTCAACCGCCTCGTAAGGGCTCGGGCCCTCCGGACCACCGAGTTCTTGGAGTGAGGCGGGGCCGGCCAACAGGCCGGTCGCCACGACAGCCACGAAGACGAGAACAAACTTGCGCATGGTCAACTGCCTCCTGTGCAGACCAGCGACGGCGCGGCGACGAACGCGCGCGACCATCGGCCAAAAGGACATTTCGAGCACCCGCAGCGATCCCGCGTCGCGTTCAGACGGGACCCCCCGGTTCCAACAGAGTGTCTACTAATACCACGCTACCCTGGGACGCGTCTTCCTCAAGCTCAAGCGGCGGCCGGCGGTGACGACTCACTGCCGATTCGGCTGCCCGGACGCCTGCCATCGCAGCCAGTGATCGGCCAGCACGATGGCCACCATCGCCTCGGCCATCGGTACAAACCGCGGCAGGAGGCAAGGGTCATGTCGCCCCTTGGTGCTGATCGAGGTCGATTTGCCACTCCGCGTAACAGTCTCCTGCTTCTGCGGCAGGCTGCTCGTTGGCTTCACCACCGCGCGCAACACGATGGGCATCCCGCTCGAAATGCCTCCGAGCATGCCGCCGTGGCGATTCGACCGGGTCGCGATTCGTGGCGCCGCTCCGACCTGGTTGGCAGCGTAGAAGCGGTCGTTGTTCTCGCTCCCCCGGAGGGTCGCCGCCCCAAACCCGACGCCGTATTCTACCCCCAGCACCGCTGGCAGACTGAACAGCGCCTTGGCCAGGTCCGCCTTCAACTTGTCGAACACCGGCTCTCCAAGCCCGGCCGGCACGCCGGTCGCCACGATCTCGGCCACCCCGCCGATCGAGTCGCGTTCCGCGCGCATCTGCTCGATGAGGGTCACCATCTCCGCCGCGCGAACCGGGTCTGGACACCGTACGATGTTCGGCGCGCCGCCCGGGAGCCGCTCGACGGCATCCAACGTCACGGCCGCCGGGTCGGCCACGGTCGCCACGATCGCGCCCACTTGGCGCACGTAGCCCACGACTCGACCGCCAAATGCCGACGCGATGATCTTCTTCGCCACGACGCCGGCCGCGACTCGCACGCTGGTTTCGCGCGCGCTCGAGCGACCGCCGCCCCGATAGTCGCGCACGCCGTACTTGGCGTCGTAGGTGTAGTCCGCGTGGCCAGGCCGATACTTGTCCTTGATGTCCGCATAGTCCCGGCCACGCTGATCCCTGTTGCGGATCAGAATCGCGATGGCCGTGCCGGTGGTCTGTCCTTCGAAGACGCCGGAGAGAATCTCCGGCGTATCGGGTTCATCACGCGGGGTCACAATGTGGCTTTGTCCCGGACGTCGTCGGGCCAGGTCCTCCGCCAGATCGCCCTCGGTGAGCGCCATCCCGGGCGGGCACCCTTCGATGATGACCACATACCCCGGCCCATGCGACTCGCCGGCGGTGCTGATGCGAAACGTGTGGCCAAAGGAGTCGCCGGGCATCCTCAGATCTTACACGCGCACTCGCCTGGCGTCGGCGTGCGCCTGATAGAATGACCGGCCCCACGACGCACGCCTCCGTCGGTTTCCGGTCTCGAGGCGCGAGGACTGACCATGAGAGCGATGTTGTGCACGGCCTACGGTCCTCCAGACAGCCTGGTGCTACGTGACGTCCCTCGCGCGCCGCTGGGCGAGCACGACGTGCGGATCGGCGTGCATGCGGCCGGGGTGAACTTCCCGGATCTGCTGATCATCCAGGGGCTGTATCAGTTCAAGCCCGAACCCCCGTTCGCGCCCGGTGGCGAAGTGGCCGGTGAGGTGCTCGAGACCGGCCCCGCCGTCACCGACTTTGTCCCTGGCGACCGCGTGATCGGCATGACACGTTGGAACGGCTATGCGGAGGAAGCAGTCGCACCGGCACACCGGTGTATCGCGATTCCAGCATCAGCGGATATGCGGGTGGCGGCGGGGCTCGCCCTGACCTACGGCACCAGCTATCACGCGCTGGTGCAAAGAGCGTCGCTGCAGCCCGGCGAGACGCTACTCGTCCACGGTGCGGCCGGTGGCATCGGCACCGCCGCCATCGACATCGGGCAGTGCCTGGGCGCCCGGATCGTGGCCACTGGCGGCAACGACCAGAAGCTGCAGGCCGTCGCGGCGCACTACGGCGTCGAACACGTGATCAACTACAACACCGAGCCGAACTGGAAGGACCGGGTGAGAGCCCTTACCCATGGGCGCGGCGCCGACGTCATCTGTGACCCGGTGGGCGGCGACGTCTTCGAGAAGTCGTTGCGGTGTATCAACTGGGAGGGCCGATTACTGGTGGTGGGATTCACCAGCGGCACCATTCCCAGCGCCCGAGCGAACCTGATCCTGTTGAAGGGCTGCTCCGTGGTCGGCGTCTTCTGGGGCGCCTACGCGGACCGGGACCCGGAAGGCAATCGCGCCAACCTGCAGCGGCTGTTCCGGTGGCTGGACGAAGGTCGGCTCCGCCCCCTGATCGCGCGCACACTGCCGCTCGCAGAGGCGGCGGTCGGACTGGAGATGTTGGCCCGTCGCGAAGTCGTGGGGAAGGTCATTCTGACCACGGACCGCTACGAGGGTGGGCATGCGTGAGGGACCTATCCGGGCGGTCATCTTCGACCTGGGTGGCGTGGTCCTGGAGTCCCCCCTGCCCGCGATCGCGGCGTTCGAGGCGGATGCCGGACTCCCCCCGCGATTCATCTCGCGCCTCGTCATCGAGGGCGGAGACGACGGACCGTGGGCGCAGTTGGAGCGGGGCGAGCTCACCCCGGCCCTCTTTGCCGAGGCGTTCTCGGCCCAGGGTGAGGCGGCGGGCCACGCCGTCGACGCCACGGAGATGCTTCGTCTGATCGCGGCGACCGCGGTGCCACGGGACGTGATGGTGGCCGCGGTTGCGCGGCTGCGCACCGCGGGGCTGCGTGTCGGCGCGCTCACCAACATCTGGCCAATGCCCGGTCGGGATGCAGACCTGGACCCGTTGAAGCGCCAGTTTGATCACGTGGTGGAATCGTTTCGCGTGGGCATGCGCAAACCGGAACTCCGAATCTACGAACTGGCCTGCCGAACGCTCGATGTCTCGCCAGCCGATGCCATCTTTCTTGACGACCTCGGCGGCAATCTCAGGACGGCCCGGGCGCTGGGCATGACCACGGTCAAGGTGGGCGACCCAGTGGCCGCCTTGGCCGAACTCGAACGTCTGACCGGCGTCACCCTGCTCGCGTCGTGACGCTCCGGCCGGCCTACCGACTCCCCGCTTCGAGGGGCAGACCCAGGCAATCTAATTGACTTGGCGAGACCCCCCGCCTATGATCACTCGGCTAATTTGGACAAGAGCTTCTCCTGAGGAGACGAACTGCAATGAAGTACTTTGCCGGTAGCGCCTGGATCGTAGCGGGATGCGTCGCCGCGGTGCTCTCGACGGCCGCCCCCGTTGGCGCACAGGATTTCGAGGACTGGCAGGCAGACGAGCTCCGCACACTCCTGCAGGCGGTCGGCGAGGCGAGAAGCGGGAGCCGCGATCCCGATACGGGCACCATCGAGTACCTACCCAGCTACATGCAGGGCGTCGAAGGCGTCGCCTATGTGCCGTTCACCCTGCTGATCGACCCCTCGGTGATCACCTCCAAGAATCTCGCCGCCTTTGTGGTGGTGGCGGCGCCCACTGACGCGCCGGTCGCGGGTGCCGAGCCAGCCGCCGCCGTGTTCGAGAACGGCTTCTATGCTGAGGTGAACAAACTGCCGTCCGGGCAGATCCGCGTCACCGGTGCGTTGCAATCTCCAGGCGGTGAGCATGACATCTTCATCGCGCTGCGGGACAGTTTCGATGGCGAGGCGCCTATCGAAAGCACGATCAACCCTGTAACCGGCCAGCCGGTTCGGTCCGCCGTGGTGCCCCCGATCACTCTCCTCCGAGAGCGGGTCACGATTCCCGACTTCTGGACCGGCGAACTGGCAATCAGCACCGTCTTTCTGAACGAAAGCGTCGAGATGCTGTCCGCACCGCCCACGCCGGAGGATCTGGCCAAGTTCCCGTACACCGTCGGTGGCGCCCGCATCGTTCCTCGCCTCGACGACACGCTGAAGAAGAGTGACACGCTGGGGTGGGTGTTCCAGATCTACAACCCGGGGCACAAAGGTGGGATGCCCAACATCACCATCACCTACGAGTTCTATGAGAAGAAGGACGGGGCTGAGACATTCTTCAACCGGACCGCGCCGGTGGAACTCGGGCCCGGGCCCGCCGGGATGCTGCCAGAAGGCTTCGACGTCACGCAGGCCACGCTCGTGGACGGGCAGAACATCCCGCTTGCAGGGTTTCCCGTCGGTGATTATCGGCTCGAGATCAAGGTCACGGACAAGGAGGCCTCAGCCGAGTTGACGCGGGACCTGCTGTTCAGCGTCACGGAATAGCCACCGACGTCGAGCGAGGGCGCTGCGTCGGGATCGGGTTCAGCAGAGCTGTTCAGGGCGCCGGCTCCGCCCCTTCGAGCCGGACCAGCGTCCCTCCGGCATCGTAGAACCCGAGACTCCCTTCACCCTCAGCCGTCACCCCGAGGACCCGCCTGGGTCGAGCGCCATCTCCCAGGTTGACGACGGCCGTCCCTTGCACCGCCCCCAGGAGCACCCTCGGCGCCCCGGCCCCGTCATACAGCGACAGGAACGGCGCCCCGTCGGCGTCCACGGACAAATTGATGGCCCGCTGCCCTGGCGCGCCAAGCAGGTTCAGCGTTGGTTCGCCCTGGAGATTCAGGCTGGGTTGACCGCCCGTGCCAAGTTCGAGTTGCAGTCGGGCCTGTCCCGCGTGCGACAGGGCGACCACCGGCGTGCCGCCCAACGAGCCAAACACCGCGCTGCGAGCCGCCTCATCTCCAACCGTCACGCTCGCGTCACTGCCACCCACGCGCGCCGAGAGCTGAACCGCTCCAGCGGGATCGGTGAAGCGCAGCGCCGGCGAACCATCCGCCTCCAACCCGAGTACACCACGCGCGGTTCCGTCTGGACCGTAGAACGTCAACGATGTCTGCCCCCGCTCGTCCTCGCCGGACAGCACCGCGCGCAAGCGTCCGCCGGAGTCGACGAGATTGACCTGTGGGGCGGTGACAACGTCACCTCCCTGAGCGGCCAGGGGTGCCGGGAGCAGCACGTTGGCCGCGGCACCACCGACCATGGACGCCACGAGCATCGCTGCCATCATCCATCGACGTTCCCGGTCCATATCGACCTCCTTCACAGGCGGGGCTGCGCCCGAACTCCGCGCGGCCACTACTCGGGGACCACAGCGTTCGGGTCCCTGGCGTCGTCGGCCGCTGCCATGTCGTCCACATCCCTGAAATGTCGCCCGCGCGTTTCTGGCCCCAGCCAGATCATCCCGGCAACCAGCACGCCGGAGCCGGCAATACACAGCATCATCGCACCGCCGATGGTCACCCCGCCATCTTGCAACCGGCCCAGCACGAACGGTGTGGCCGACCCGATGGCCGCGCCCACGTGATACGACAGCCCAGGCCCGACCCCGCGCACCGCGGTCGGGAACCGTTCGGTCAGATACGCCGGCGCCATCCCCCAGATGCCGCCGCCCGTGGCCCCCATGAGCGCGGCGCCGACGAGCAGCCACGACGTGCTTGACGTGGTCAAGAACAGCGGCACCGACAGAACGCCGGTCAGCGCGGCCAAGGTCACCGCCCCCCGGCGTCCCAGCCGTCCCTCCGAGGCCCGCCCCCACATCGCGATCCCCAGGATGGCGCCCCCATTGAACCCCACCACGTACCGCAGCGGGTCCAGCCCCTGCTCGCGAAGGAACGTCGGATACCAGAAGGAAATCGAGTAATACGAAAACATGAACGTCGAGATCAGCACCGAACTCTGAATCGTGACCCACAGCAGGTCTGGTTGAAACAGCCGCAGCAGCGACACCCGGTCCTCAAGGCTCCGAGAGCCGCGCTCCTGCAGCCGTCGCTGCCGTTCGAGCCAGACAGGGCTCTCTTGAACGCCGGTTCGGATCCACAGGACCATCAGCGCTGGGATCACCCCGGTCCAGAACATGACCCGCCACCCGAGCGTCGAATCGGGTGAGGCACTGAACGGGTCGGGCATGGCCGCGAAAATCGGATAGACGTAGGAGAACGTCAGCGCCGACAGGATGTAGCCCCAGTACCAGCCGCCTTGCAACAATCCGGACACCAATCCGCGCAACCGCGTCGGCCAATGTTCCAGCGCCAGCGGCATGCCGGCCGCCCACTCACCGCCCATCCCAATGCCGAAAAGGGCGCGGAACGCAAACAGCATGGCGTAGGAGGTGGAGAATCCGCTCAGGAAGGCGAACAGGGAGAACCAGAGAATGGACAGCATCAGCGGAAGCTTGCGCCCGTACCGGTCGGCCATCATCCCGGCACCCAGACCGCCGACCAGCCTGAACAACAACGTGACCGTCCCCAGCGCACCGGCCAGTCCCGCATCCACCGTGAAGCTGTCCTGGATGTCGACCAGGATGAACGTCATGATGGTGAAATCGAATCCGTCGAGCAGCCAGCCCAAGAACGTCGCACAGAACGCACGCCACTGTTGGCCGTCGACCTGGCGAAACCAGGGAGGCTCGGACCTGTTGACCTTCACCTGCTGGGGCATGGGGTTCTGGGGGGACCACACTCCACGGTCTGTTCCCCACGCTCGCGCGCTCGGAGGGCGCTATCTCGGCATCTTGACCTGAAACAGCTCATACATCCGCAGCACGGCACGGGGATCCGCGGTCTGGACACGATTCCCGTAGTGCGCGGCGTGCGCGGTCAAGTCGATCCGCGCGGTGGCGTCCTCGGCCGACACGCCTTGTGCATGCAGCGCGGAGACCTGGGTGTGAAAGTCGCGCAGGTAGGCCTCCAGGTGGTCGATCTGCTCCCGCTCCCGGAACGGTGCGCCATGTCCGGGCACCATCACCTCGAAGTCGAGCGCCCGAAGGCGGTCGAGCGAAGCCGGCCACTCTTCAACATAGCCGTCGCCCATGTAGGGGAGTCCGCCGGCACCGGGGCTGCCGACAAAGAAATCGCCGGTGAACACGATGCGTTCCTCTGGCAGGAAGACCAACGTGTCTCCGCCGGTGTGCCCTCTCCCGGGGAAGTGCAATTGCACCTCGCGGCCCCCTTTGACCAAGGTCAGCGTATCCCGGTAGGTCAGGTTGGGAGGCGTCGGGCGAGTCTCCTGCACCGCGATCCCGTGCGCTTCCTCAATCATCAACTGCCGCTCGAGCCGTTGCCGCTCCGCCGCATCTGTCGTCCCCGCCACGCGCGCGCGCAAGGCTTCGAGCTGGGCGGGGATGGCCGCCGTGAACGAACGATTCGTCCGCTGCGCGAGGACATCGCTCATCAGCATCGAGCGCACGAACTCGTGTCCGATGATCTCGACGTCGTCGCCGAAGATCTGGTTCCCGTGCGCATGGTCGAAATGGTAGTGCGTGTTGAACACGTACTTGATCGGCTTGTCTGTCAGGGTCTTGATGCCCGCCACCAGCCCCCGCGCCGCCGCCGGGCTCACGGACGAGTCGACCAGCATGACGTGGTCATCGTTGATGATGACCAGGTTGTTGCTCATGGTGGTCATGGCGCCCGTCCCGGTGGCGAAATACACACCGTCGGCGATTTCCTCGAACCGGTGGCTCGGGCTTCCGTCGGGGGCTTGCAGCGCAGCACCGCGGGTTTGCCACTGGGCGGTGAAGATCACAACGGCGCAGGTCGCCAAGGTCAGCCAAGATCGATTCATCGGGTTGTCCTTCCTTCTCCGGCGTGCGCAACCCGTGCCAGGAGTCCCGCCGGCTGCGGTCCGAACCGCTGGCGATGCTCCACGACAACCCCATGCGGCGCCGGGTGGTGGTGTTCGAGATACAGATAGCCACTATAGACGCCAGTTCGGTCTTCCTGGCGGCCGCTGTCGCGAATGTGGATGGTCAGCGTGCGCGCAACCTCCGCCTCATAACAGTTGTCGCGCGCGGCGGTTCGCAGATGCCGATAGGCCATCCGTTGTTCGGGTGCCTGCCGATAGCGCGACCGATCGGTGGAACCGACGTCAGTGTATGCGCCACCACGCATCCCGTCGAGCGGGGACGGAACATGACGGGCCCCACGTCTCACACGCGCATCCGCCCGTTCGAGCAACCCGGTCGCAATCGTCTGGGTGATCCGGGCGATGTCGAGACATTGGGCGAGCCGACACTCGGGATGCTCGTCAGTGGCCTCGACGCGGTGGGCGAAGGGCTCGCGGAGCGTGCGCTGGAGTTCGAGGATATCCGCCGCAGGCTCTTCGAACGACACCACGCCATCGGCCTGCTGAATGACATAACAGTCACCGGGGTGGAGATCGACCACGGTGACCTCGGTATGCTGGGCAGGGAGCACCCAGTGAAAGGTCTCGGACGGCGGGTGCGCGGTCGTCGGTCCGGCGCGCCCTTCCAACGGCCCGCTCGCAAGGGCAAGCACACTTCCCACGACGAGGGCCCCCCTCGCCAACGTTACGGTCGGCCGAGCGCCCTGGGTCTGCCGTCTGGTGATGGCCACGTGCCGACATTCTATCCCGTCATCGGTCATCGACGAACAGCCCGCGCGCCGGTTCCAGGCCGTCGATCCGAGCGCCCCCCGATCGGCGCGACGGTCAGGTATCATGGGCGCCGTAGCGGCCGGTACCCGGACACACGCGAAGCGCATTTTCACGAGGAGTGACTTGATGACCGCATGGACGCGTCTGATCGGCGGGGTCGTCGCCGCGACCATCGTCGCGACCGCGGCGACGCCAGCCGCCGCGCAACAGGGGGCCCCGGCCAACGGCGAGTGGCCCACCTACGGTGGCGACCTGGGGAGCACCAAATACTCGCCACTGGATCAGATTGACGCCTCGAACTTCGCCAACCTCGAAATCGCCTGGCGGTGGCAATCGTCGGACGCGGTCATGAGTCTGACCACGCCTGAGGGTGGCGAGTGGTCTGCGCGATCGGATGTCATCTTTGACGCGCTGAACCAGTCAGACCCCAACCGGTGGCGCGATGGCCAACCACCGTACACGAACAACTTCAAGGCGACGCCGCTGATGGTCGGAGGTCGACTGTTCATCAACATGCCGACATCGGCCGCCGCGGCCATCGACGCCGCCACCGGGGACACGCTCTGGGTCTACAACCCCAAGACCTATGAGGCCGGCACCACCACCATGAGCGCGCGATGGAACCAGCGCGGAGTGGCGTACTGGAGCGACGGTGAGGCCCAGCGGGTCTACTGGGGCACCGGCAACGGCTATCTCATCTGTGTGGACGCCGTGACCGGTCGCCCGTGTCTCGACTTCGGTGAGAACGGACGGCTCGATCTTGTCCGTGACCTCCCTCGCGCCAATCGCGGAGACCGCGACTGGCTCAACGCCCTGCTGTACTCGGTACAGTCACCGCCCATCGTGGTCGGCGACACGGTGATCACGCCAAGTTCCATCTCGTCGTACAACATCACCCGCGAGGCGCCCCCCGGGTGGATGCGTGGCTTCGACGTACATTCGGGCAGCACGAAGTGGACGTTTCACACGATT